>ONWH01000073.1 GCA_900321495.1 uncultured Planctomycetota bacterium | reverse complement strand
ATCATGGGCGTGTTCATGAACAGCCCGGTCAACGCCCTGCTGATGGGCGTGTTCAGCGGGGAATTCCTGAAATAGCCCCGCCCCGGCACCCCCTCGCCGCGAAAAAGCGGCGGGGGCGGCAGGGGAAACTGTTCGTACGGCCCCTGCCGGAACGCGGAACACGCACGTTTTTCGGGAACACCAAGCGTTCGAAAAGGGAAAGAGGCTGCCGGCGGCCGGCAAGGTTTCGCGGGCTTCATGGGCATGTGCGTGAACAGCCCGGTCAACGCCCTGCCGACGGACACGTTCAGCGGGGAATCCCCGAAATAGCCCCGCCCTCTCAAACAATCAAATGAACCGCCTATCCTCCGCCCGGCTTATTGACTTTTCGACAAATTCACACTAGAATATTCACGGGTTGTTAGGGTTGTCAATTCGCCTCTTTCCTCATTTGCGGCGGCCGGCCTGTGTTCAAGGTGAAGGCGGTTCACATGCCCGGCGCCAAGTATTTCACCCCGCTCCGCGAAAGGCTACCGATGCGAAAGCTCCTTCTCACCGCCGCCGTTATTTTCAGCGCCATCCCGGCGCTCTTCGCCCAGATTTCGCAGGCCGACCGCCTGGCGGTCGAAAAACGCGCCGCCGAGCTGGCGGCCGTCATCCCCGCCGAGCCGGTTCATCTCCTCCCGCCGATCGCCGACCGCGCCAAGTGGAGGGATTTCGCGGATATCGGCAGCGGATACGACCATATCATCGGCAGTGCCGAAGCGTATCTCAATAAACCGGTCGCCGAGCTCCCCGAACAGCTCTACAAGGAGTACTACACCACCGGCGACCGGACGAACTACGAAAACGCCTGGAGCGGATGGCGGAACCGGGTCATGTCGCTGGCGCGGGGCGAACTCGTCGAGAACAAGGGGCGGTTCCTGCCGGCGCTCGAAGAGATTCTCCGAAAGATCTGCGCCCACCCGAGCTGGTCCCTTCCCGCGCACGACTACGGCGCGGCGATCTACGACGGAAAAGGCGCCGCCGCCGACATCATCGCGACCGAGCTGGCCGGTAATCTCGGTCTGATCGTTCAGGCGATGAGACCGGTCCTCTCCCCCGACCTGCCGCCGCTCATCGAAGAGAACATCCGGCGCCGCGTTCTCGATCCGCTCCGCGCCGAAATCGAGGGCGCGAACAACCCGATGATGTCGTGGGTCACGCTCACCAACAACTGGAACACCGTCTGCTTCTGCGGGTCGACCGCCGCCGCACTGTCGGTCTGCGCCCCGGCGGAAGAGCGCGCGTGGTTCCTGGCGGCCGCCGAGCATTTCGTAACACACTATTTCTTCAGCGGCTTTTCGGACGACGGCTACTGCAGCGAGGGGGTCGGCTACTGGAACTACGGGTTCGGCCATTTCGCCATGCTCGCCGAACTCGCGTGGCGCGCGTCGGGCACGGTCAACCTCTACACATCGCCGAAGATCCGCGCCGCCGCGCGCTACGCGCTCAAAGCCGAAGTCGCGCCCGGCTGCTACGCCGCGTTCGCCGACTGCCCGGTCTACGCCAGCCCGTCCGAAACGACCCTGGCGATCGTCAGCCGCCGTCTCGGGCTCGGCCTGACCGAACTGGAACAGCAGTACGGATATCCGCACTGCAAGGTCAATACGCAGATTCTCGCGGCGGCGTATTTCTTCCCCGCCTACGACGCCGGCGGCACGCTCCCGCCGCTCGTTCCGCCGGAAGACGAAAAGCCGGTCGACTATCTCGCCGAACCGGTCAGCTTTTTCCCCGACGCGGGCGTGGTCATCTGCCGGCCGCCGAAAGGGAATCCCGATCAGATCGCCGCCGTCTTTAAGGGGGGCACCAACGCCGAGCATCACAACCACAACGATCTGGGCACGTTCGGCGTTCTGCGCGGCGGCGTCTGGCTCGTCGTCGATCCCGGCGGCGAGACCTATTCGAAACGGACCTTTTCCGCCCGCCGTTACGAGGGGGAGCTCCTCAGCTCGTTCGGCCATCCGGTACCGCGCATCAACGGGCATCTCCAGACCGCGGGGCCCGAAGCCGCCGCCGGACAGCTTGAATTCGCCCCGTCCGAAACCGGCGTCAGGTACGCGCTCGACCTTTCGAGCGCCTATCCCGATTCGGGCGCCGAACGCGTCGTCCGCGCGTACGACTACCGTCGGGCGGGCGCCGAAGGCGGCGGCGGTCTCACGGTCACCGATACGGTCACCTTTGCGCCCGGCGCGGCGAAAGAGGCGGATTTCCCGCTCATCACGTTCGAGGAGTGGACTCAGATCGACGAGCGCACGATCCGGATCACCCCGCGTCCCGAAGACGACGGGTCGGCCGGGCCGGGCGTCACCGTCACCGTTACGGCGTTCGATGAAAACGGCGCCGCCGTTCCCGGCCGGTTCGCCGAGGAGATCGTCGGCCGGGACGACCCGATGACGCCGAACAAGCCGAAACGGATCGCCTGGCAAACCGAGCTGGCCGAAGGTCAAACGCTGACCGTCGTCACGGCGATCGAGTAGGGCCTGATTCGCATCTCAAGACGGAATCCCGCCGTTCCGAATTGTGCGGCGCTCTCCCCCGGCCCGCCCCAAGAGGAAACCGACTTTGCGCGACATCTGGAACCCGTGGCACGGCTGCCGCAAATGCAGCGAGGGATGCCAAAACTGCTACATGTTCTTTCTGGCCCGGCTCCACGGCCGGGACGGGTCGGAAATCGGCCGTTCGAAATCGGCGTTCCGCTATCCGCTCGCCAGGGACCGGTCGGGCCGCTACAAGGTCCCGGGCGGCGGGACGCTCCGCGTCTGTCTCACCTCCGACTTCTTCCTGGAAGACGCCGACCCGTGGCGCGGCGAGGCGTGGGAGATCATCCGGCAGCGGCCCGACGTCTTCTTCTTTCTGCTCACCAAACGCCCGCACCGCGTCGCCGGCGCCCTGCCGCCCGGCTGGGGCGGCGGCTGGGAGAACGTTCGCCTGTCCGTTTCCGCGGAGAACCAGCGGCGGGCCGACGAGCGGATTCCGATCCTCCTTTCCCTGCCGTTCAGGCACAAGGGGGTCATGTGCGCGCCGCTGATCGGCCCGGTTTCGATACGCCCCTACCTGGCCTCGGGCCAGATCGAGGAGGTTCTCTGCGACGGCGAAAACTACGAGGGCGCCCGCCCGTGCCGT
>ONWH01000043.1 GCA_900321495.1 uncultured Planctomycetota bacterium | reverse complement strand
CGTTTTTTTTCAAAAAAAAGACTGGTTGGATCCTACTTTGCAATGGCATTAAGGAACCTCGGCACGACGGCATGGAGCTTCACGGGATCGATGCCGGGAAAAGTGTAGTTGCCAGTACGAACGGCCGTGATTTCCGCGGCTTTCACTTTCGCATAGCCGGGATGACGGTGCTTTTCTTCCTCGCATTCGCGGGACAGAGACAATCCTGTCAGGTACGTTGTCTCCTGTGACTGACATAGAACAACGCCGGGATGAAATAGAGCGTCAGGAACATGGCGAACAGGAGTCCGCCGACGACGCCGATGCCGCAGCTGGACCGGATTTCATAGCCGATCCCCCGACCGAACGCCATCGGGAGCATGCCGATGACACTGGCGATGGAAGTCATCAGAATCGGGCGGAATTTGTTCTGTGATGCCTGAAGCATTGCGTCATACGGTTTCATTCCCGATGCGGTCAGAGTGGATGTTTCATCCATGATCAGGATGGCGTTGTTGACCACGATCCCGATCATCATGATTGCGCCCAGCATTCCGACCATGGAAAGCGGAGTCCCGGTAATGTGGAGCATCGTGAAAAGCCCCACGAATCCGAGCGGAACGGTGAACATAACCAGGAACGGACGGCTCAGAGATTCCATAATGGCGGCAATGACGAGGAACGTCAGGAAGACAGCCGTGATAAGAACCATGACGAAATCAATCGCGCCCTCGTTCATCATTTCTGCCTGTCCGGTGAAAACGAGCTGATACCCCGGAGGGAGTTTCGGGGCGAGTTCACTTCGCAGAACACGCATCATATCGTCCATGGAATGTCCGGGAGCCGAGTTTGCATAAATCCATGCGGACCGTTCCTTGTCCTGCCGCATCAGACTGATGGCAACAGGGGAACTGTTCATGCTTGCAAGCGCATTCATCGCCACAGTTTTTCCTTCGAGAGAAACAGCCGGAATCTCCTGAAGCTGGGCCAGACCTTCCTTCTCCTGCATTTTGACGCGGATATCGAACGTATCGACTCCGACTTTGAATGTGCCCGCCTCAACCCCGTCGAAATAACCGACGATGGAAAGTCCCATTGCGCTTACCGGAATACCGAGATTCTTCAGGAGAGCCCGTTCAGGCTGAATCCGGATACGGGGCTTGACTCCGCGGCAGCTCGTGTCGATGTCTGTGGCAAAACCTGATTTCCGCAGGATTTCCGCGCCTTCCAGCGCGTATTTTTCCAGGATATCAAGTTCAGGTCCGCCGATGTAGCCGGTCAATTCCTGTCCTGCTCCTCCGGTCGGCGTCGGCATCGAAAGGGCAAAGAGGAGGCCGCTTTTCTTTTCCATTTCCTGCCGGATCTCTTCCATGATTTGTTTGATCGGCGCGCGCTCGGCCATCGGCTTCAGCATAATGGTGATTTCGGCTATATGCGCACCTTCCGAAACTTGTCCCAGAATCGCGTTTCGGTAGCCGACAGTCGTGCCGACACTTACAACATCCGGCCTTTTGCCCAGCTCATCGACAATATCCAGAGTCTGTTTCCGGGTGGCGTCGATTCCGTAATTCGCGGGGAATTCCAGCACAAGCGAGATCTCATTTTTGTCATAGAACGGAACAAAGGCGATTCGCATGTTCCGAAGCGACAGAACTGAAAGTGCGACACAAAGCGCCAGCGCAATGAGCAGCGCCGTTCCGGGGTAGTTCCGCGTCCAGACCATTGTCCGGTTGAATCCCGCCGAAAGCCGGTTGTATCCGATATCCCAGAACCGGAAAAATCGATCCCAGAAGGTGTTTCCGGTCCCGGTGTCCGACTTCAACAGCAGCGACGCAAGGATCGGCGTCAGCGTGAAGCTGACAAAGAGCGAGGCAAGCGTGGCGATGACCATGACGCCCGCAAAGGGGGCGACCAGCATGCCGACCACCGAGCTCATGGTCGCAATCGGCACAAAAACGACCACGTTGGTCAATGCGCTTGCGGAAACCGCATTGATTACCTCCGCCGTTCCTCCGGCCGCAGCTTCCGCCGGAGACTTGCCGCGTTTCAGCCAGACGAAGATATTTTCCATGACAATCACAGAGTTTGTGACCAGGATTCCCGACGAGCAGCCGATTGCGACCAGCGTCATCATGTCGAACGTGTAATGCATCATCGACATGGCGGTAAACGTGATGATGACGGAAACCGGCATGGTGATCGAAATGATGAAGGTCGAGCGGGGTTCATGCAGAAACAGGAAAAGAAGAAGGGCTGTCAGCACGATACCGAGTCCGACGCTCTGCCAGGCATCCTTGACGGACGCCTGAATGTAGTCGGCGCTGTCCTTGAACCAGACAAGCTGCATCCCGCCGGGCAGACCACCCGCCTGCAAAGAATCGAAACGCTTGCGGACCTGCCGGATGACTTCCACTGTGTTGGCATCGCTTTTCTTGACGATCTCGATTGCGACACCCGGTTCGCGACCGTAATATCCTTCCTGGCGGATTTCTTTTGCCATGAGTTTGATTTCGGCGACGTCGCCGAGATAAACTTTATGCCCGCCCACGACTCCGATTTCAAATTCGCCGAGTTCCCCGATGTTATGAAACTCGCCGTCGAAGGTAATCGCCGTTTCCCTGTCTCTTTCGAGGATGTGTCCGGCGGGAAGTTTCAGATTGTTTTCCTGGATCTTCGCAACGATCTGTGCCACTGTAAGGTTCATGGCCGTGAGCTTCTCGCGATCCAGCAGTACATGAAGCTGCATTTCATTACCTCCGTGCAGGCGGATTTCTCCGACGCCGGGGATGCTCGAAAGACGGTCCGAAAGCGTTTTGTCCGCATAATGGTACAGTTCATCCACCGACTGCCTGCCGGTCAGGAACAATGTCACGACGGGGATGGCATTGATGTTGATCTTGCTCAACTGCGGCGTCCTGACATCGGACGGGAAATCATCCACGATGGTGTTGAGTTTTTCCCGGACCTGATGGATCATGATGTCGACGTCCGTACCGTTGACGAATTCAAGCGTCGTGGCGCAGACGTTCTCCATGCATGTGCTGGTGACATGCTTCAAACCGTCCAGTGAGGCGACAGCATCCTCAATGTGTTTTGCGACGTCTGTCTCGATCTCCTCCGGCGAAGCTCCGGGATAGACGGTAACGATCTGAACGTAGGGAACATCCATTTTCGGAACTGTGTCCAGCCCGATCTTAAAATAGGAAAACGCGCCGAAATAGACCAGCATCGCGATGAAGCACCCCATCGCAATCTTGCGTTTGACCGAAAGGCCGCTGAGCGTCATCGTGTCACCTCTCGACTTCCAGTTTGTCGCCTTCACGGACAAATGCCTGCCCGCTTATGATGATCTCTTTCCCGTCAAGGTTTCCGGAAGAAAGCACCTCCGTGATTCCGTCCGAAGATATTCCGCACTGTACACCGTATGCTTTCGCTGTTCCGTTTTCGTTGACGAACACGCTCATCTGCCCGCTTCGTCCGGGCAGGACCGCATCGGTCGGCACTCCGCGGCCGTTTCGCTCAGAAAGGATCATTTCCATATCGCATAATGTCCCGGATTTCAGAACGGTGTCCTCCGGGAGCTTCGCCTTGATCTCAAATGTTCGGCTGGCAGGATCTATCACTTCCGCCCGGAAATAGATGGAAGTCCGGCAGACCTTTTCTCCGCCGAAGAATACATCGACAACAGTGCCGGGTTTCATGCGTTCCCAGTAGATTGCGCTGATCCGACAGGAAATTTCACGGCTGGCGGGGTCTTCCACGATCAGGATCGGGGTTCCCGCACCCGCGAATTCGGATTCCTCTCTGAGTTTCTCCAGGATCAATGCCCGGAACGGAACAGACGGATGAGAATCTTCCAGAGCCTTCTGTGCAAGTTTCAGGGCGGTTTCCGCCTGCTGCACTTTTGCTGCCGCGGCATTGTCAATGGCAACCGCCCCATCCAGCGAGACTTTTGCGCCGTTATAGTTCGTCTCCGCCTGCTCGTATGCGTCGGTGGAAATCGCCTTGGACTGATAGAGCGTCTTCGCACGGTTGAAATCCAGTTCGGCTTTTTCCAGTTTGATCTGATCCAGTTTGACATTCTGCTGCGTTGAAAGCCTGGCCGACTTCATGACCTCCAGGTCCTTCCGGGCGATTTCGAGTTGAATACTGAAGTTCTCCCGGTCGATCTGGAACAGGCTTTTGCCCGGTTCCGCGATACTCCCCTCTTCGTAATAGATCTTGTCGATCCTGCCGGGAACGAATGCTGAAACCGTTCCTTTTCGGGCGGGTTCAACCATGCCCTGCGCCCGGAATATCTCGCGGAAAGCATGCTCCTGTAATGGCATGGTCTTGACCCTTACGGACCGTTCCGGGATTGTCTGGGACTGTTTTTCACTGCATCCCAGCAGGATAGCCGCGAAAACAAACGAGAAAAGAATATTGACTTTCATGAAAGACCTCATTTCGGAAGCAGACCAAGCGAGAACAATGCGCTTTGCGTGGTGATGTGCTGAAGACGGCGATAACAGCTTTCCGGGATGCCGTCTGCCTTCAGAATAGCAGTGAATACACCGAGGTTGATCGTGTATATGACAGCACCTCCGGCAACGGAGAACACCCACCCCAAGGCGCTTTCGATATCATCATTGCCTGTGACATCCACATAAACTTTCATGAGTACACCCGCAAACCGGCTGCTTCCCCACTGTTGAATCCGTTTCTGTCCCGCCTCGGTAATACTCGCACTCAGAAGAAACGGAATCTCCCATTGCGATTCATTGCTGCTCCAGATCATCTTGAAGAAAAGGTCGATGATTTCGGAAACCAACTGCCGTTTTCCGTCCGAGGTCTTCAGCAGATGCTGATTTTCCCGGTAGTAGTCCTCGATCCTCACATAGTCCATGTTATTGAGGGCATGTTCCCAGACGGCATCGATCAGGTTGTCCAATCCGCCGAAATGGTAGGTTATGGCATTGGGGACCGTGCCCGCGGCCTCGGCAATTTGTTTCGCCGATACTCCTTTGACTCCGTGCAGTGTAAAAAGCTTACCCGCTGTCTGAATCAACAGGTCTCTTGTTTTGATTTTCTTTTCCATGACGGTATCTCCAAAAGGCAATCTTTTAGTATCAAAATAATAATATATCACGCTTCCTGGAATTTTCAAGCTATTTTTGCGGGTTCAATACCCCGATGCTTGCGGCGAGTCCGCATAGAGAATGTTTTTACATCCGGCTCGTTTCCGTGCCGTGTACGGTCGGGTGTGATACCGTCACGCATGAATACTTCATCTGACCCGGCAGAATCTGTTTCAAGTCCGAATCCCGGAAAAACAATTCTTCCGTGATCCGGACCAGTT
>ONWH01000086.1 GCA_900321495.1 uncultured Planctomycetota bacterium | reverse complement strand
TCGGGATGCGGCACCGGCGTCACATAGCGGTCGTCCTGGTTGATGTAACACGCATAGGTGAGCAGGATCACCTGAATTCCCGCCTCGTGACAGCGGTCGATCACCCTTTTGAACGCGTCCCATCCCCCCGGCTGAACGTTATCGAGCGAACCGAACCGGAAGAATCTGCCGCCGTGGCATTCGATCTGGCTGATTCCGAACCGCCGGCACGCCTCGATCCACGAGTCGGCGGTCTCTTCGGTCAGGGTCCCGAAATTCAGCATATAGGAACCGTAGCCGTCGGGACTGGAAAGCGCCCACGCGCCCCCTTTATCGGAGGCGGGGATATCCGACGACTCGTCTGTCATGACGCGCCGGATCGCCGGGAGGATATCCGCCTGCGGCACGCCGATCAGCGCGGCCTTGGCGCCGACCAGCCCGAACCGCGCGGCCGCGCCGGCCATGTACTCCGTATGCAGGGCGGGAAACTGACGGACATGGGTAAAAGGCGTGAGCGCCAGGGCGCAGGCGGCGAACGGCTCGTACGGCTTCGCGTCGAGCGCCAGCGGAACCGCCGCAAAGATCAGCTCCTCCGGCTCGCCGCGCACGCTTGCGACCTCAAGAATCAGCGCGCCGGGGCGCGGGGTCACTTCGATTTCGGCGGCGACCGCCCCGTTTTGAAATGAGAGCGTCAGCGTCCGGCCGTCAAAGCGCGCCGACTCGGCGGGGACCAGTTCGCCCCCCGCCTTCACCCGGGCGCAGGAGGACGGCGTTTCGGTGTCGAGATACTCCCTGTTTTCCGTCTTGTCCCAGAGTGAGACGTTCGTCCCGTCCGCGCCGATGACCCACCGCATCGTATCGGTTTCGAGGGTCACATTCCCGGCATGGGCCGAACGGACCAAAAAACAGAAAAAAAGGAGTGCCGGCAGAAGATGTCGAAGTTTCATGTCGCGTCCGTCGGGTAAATCGTTTCGCGCCCAGCCGGTAAAGACCACACCGTCCGGCGGCACGCAAACCGCCGGACCGGAAAAAGAAAAGGGGGCGCCGGAAAACCTCATCCTACATCACGCGGGGCGGAAAGTCCAGAATTCCGCCCCCGGCACAGACTTAAAATGAAACAAGGAGAAGAAAAGAGGAGAGGACGGGAAAGCGCCGCCTACTCGTTCGACGGATTCGATTCGATCCGGTAACTCGGCGCGGCATGGTCGAGCGGACTCGACTCTTCCGAAAATTCCGCCGCCAGATAACTCGAATGAACCCGAATCCCCCCTTCCGAAACGTCGGAAATGACATCCGACGGCGCGGCGGCGGGCTCTTCGGCGCGGACAGCCTCGCTCACCGCTTCGGCGGAACACTGATCGGCGGTCAGCGAGACCTTCTGATAGACCGATCCTTCCTCTTCGGATGAGCCTTCTTCGGCGGAACTTTCGCTTTCACCCGCCTCGGCTGGGGAATAACTGGCGCTGATCACGACCGGTTTCGGCCAATTCTCTCCCTCTTCGGCAATCCGGGCGTAGAAGGGTTCCGTTCCGGCGGGCGACGCTTCGGTCTCCAAGGTATTGCTGTCATCCGCGGGAGCCGCTTTCTCGCCCGGGGCGGGAAATTCCGAACCGTTCACCATCTTCCAGACCTGCGGACACCGGTTGATGTTGATCCACAGACAGATAAAGATCAGGAGAAACGAAAGAAAGAGGCCGGAATATCTTGACATGGAAACCTCACGGCGGCTGTCGGCCGCGGAACCGTTCCGCGGATAACGGCTGGAGAACATATTTTGAATGAAACCGATTTTCCCGTTACGGAAAAAAGAACGCCCGCGCGGGAGGAAACGAATATACCCGTCGAACCGCGTTCAATAAAAACTAGAACCCTCTGAAGAAAAAATCAAGGAAAAGTGCAAAACTCTTTTGTTTTTCCGAACAAACCGTTCGGATTATGCGGATAAGCAAAACCTTGCCGGCTCCTTTTAAAAAGAAAAGCGCGCGGCGGACCGGTTCCTCCCAAAACCGGCCCGGAAAGGACCGGCGGAGAAGCCGGAAAAACGGCTCCCCGCCAGGCGCCTTTCCCGCGCGCTTTTACCTCTCCCGCGGCCGGCCGTCAGCCGATCGCGTCCCGTCCGCGCTGGCCGGTCCGAATCCGGATACAGTCGAGCAGATCGACGACAAATATCTTCCCGTCCCCGATATGGCCGGTCCGCGCCGTTTCGATCACCACGTCGAGCGTCTTTTCGAGATAGTCGTCGTTCACGGCAATTTCGAGCCGGACCTTTTTCAGAAGGTTCACTTCCGAGACGACCCCGCGGTACTGCTCGGTATACCCCAGCTGATGGCCGCAGCCGAGCGCGTTCACCACCGAGAGCTTCGCGATATTCTCTTTCAGAAGCGCCTGCTTCACATCGTTGAGCGATTCCGGCTGAATATAGGCGATAATCAGTTTCATTTTATCCCTCCGATTCTCTACGCGTCATTTTCGTTGTTCAGTCAACCGTTCCCGCGCCGTCTCAGACGGTGGTCCATGTATCGAAGTTCGGATACGCCTGCATTCCGTGCTCTTCGATATCGAGGCCGCGGAGTTCCTCATGACGGCTGACCCGCAGTCCGATCGTCCGTTTGATCACCTGGAACAGGACAAACCCGAACCCGAGCGCCCAGACCAGCGCGGTTCCCGCGCCCAGGAGCTGAACTTGCAGGAATTTCGTCCCGCCCCCGTAGAAGAGGCCGGTTCCGTCCGCGGCGAAAAGGCCGACGCAGAGGGTCCCGAATGTCCCGCAGACGGCGTGAACGCTGATCGCGCCGACCGGATCGTCAATTTTCAGAACACGGTCAATAAACAGAAGCGAACCGATCACCAGGCAGCCGGCCGCCGCGCCGATCAGGATCGCGCCCAGCGGCGAGACGACGTCGCATCCGGCGGTAATCGCCACCAGACCGGCCAGGATGCCGTTGAGCGTCATCGTCGCGTCGGAAGTGCCGTAGATGATCGAGGCGAGCACCATCGCCGAAACCGCGCCGGCCGCCGCGGCCAGGTTCGTCGTCACGGCGATATACCCGATCGACGGCGTGACCGAAAGGGTGCTCCCCGGGTTGAACCCGAACCACCCGAACCAGAGGAAGAGGACGCCGAGCGCCCCCATCAGGATATGATGTCCCGGAATCGCGTTGACCCGGCCGTCGGGAGAATATTTCCCGATCCGCGGCCCGAGCGTCATCGCGCCGGTCAGCGCCAGCCAGCCGCCGACGCTGTGAACGACGGTCGACCCGGCGAAATCGTGAAATCCGAGCCTGCCGAGCCAGCCGCCCCCCCAGGTCCACGCGCCGAAGATCGGATAGATGAGCGCCGAGATCACCAGGGAGTAGACCAGGTAGCTGGTGAACTTCGTCCGTTCGGCCATCGCGCCCGAGACGATCGTCGCCGAGGTGGCGCAGAAGACCGACTGGAACAGGAAGAAGGTCCAGCCGAGTTCCGGGTTCACCGCGAAGACATCGGCCGAAGTCGGCAGAAAAAAGCGCGTTCCGCAGAACGCGCACTTGTCGAGCCCCCACATCAGGCCGAAGCCGACGGCGAAAAACGCCAGAGAACCGACCGCAAAATCGATCACGTTCTTCATCATGATGTTGACGGCGTTCTTCGAGCGGCTGAACCCCGCCTCGACCAGCATGAAGCCGAGCTGCATGAAAAAGACCAGAAAGGTGGCGATCAGCACCCAGAGGGTGTTCAGACCCGCCGAACCGGCCGGCGCACCCCCTTTCGCTTCCTCCTCTTCCGCGGCGCTTACGGGGAGAGCCGCCGCAGCCGGTTCGTCCGCCGGCGATTCGGCTGACACGCTCTGCGCTTCGTCTGCGTAAAGGGAAGAACCGAGCCCCAGAGCGTTGAAGACATCCTCAACCGCCCTTTCGATCGGAGTTTCCTCCGGTTCGCCGAGATTCTCCTTTCCTCCCTGCCGCGCCTCCTTGACGAACGCGACGGTCAAAAACCCGAAGAAGAGTAATACAAGCACAAAGATCGCCTTCCAGATTCTCATCACTGACGCTCCTTTCTTTCGACCTGGTGATACTGTCGGGTGATTTCCGGGACGGCCGGGGCCGCCCTGCCTTTTCTTTAAGCAAAGTGCGTGCCAATCCCGCTTGCCGAACCGGAACGGGCCCGAAACCCCTTAAATCAAGGGTCCGAAAGAAAGAGCTCTTTTTTGAAAAGAACATATTTGTAATTCACTCCGCCGGAAAAGAACATAATTGTTATAGGCCCGCGGCAAAAAGATCAAATATGTAAAGAGACGCGCGGCGGTTCCCTTTTCCGCTCCGCCGCGCGCCGTATCACTCACCCGACTGCCGTACCAGACGGTGGTATTCCTGAAGAGTCCGCACCGCTCCCGCCTCATCGGCGTTTTTCAGCCCGCGCACGGCGATCTCCAGGGCCGAAAGGGTCGTTGTGACCGGAATCCCCTTCATCACCGCGGCGGTACGCATCCGGATCTCATCGACCTTCGAGGCGGCGCCCGGATTCGGCGTATTGACGATCCAGCTGATCTTCCCCTCATCGATGAAATCGAGGATGTTCGGCCGGCCGTTGCTGATCTTGTACGCCGCGCGGCATTTCAGGCCGTTGTTATACAACTCGGTCGCCGTGCCCAGCGTGGCGTAGATGCGGAACCCCAGCTCTTCGAGTTCGCGCACCAGCGGAATCGCGTCCCTCTTGTCCTCGTCGCGCAGGGAGACAAACACGCCCCCCGTCTTCGGCAGGGCGCTCCCGGCGGCGACCTGGCTTTTGAGATACGCCTGGGAATCGGTGAACTCGATGCTCATCACCTCGCCGGTCGACTTCATCTCGGGCGAGAGGGCGATATCGGTGCCGGGGAACTTCGCGAACGGAAAGACCGCCTCCTTGAACGTCACATAGGGGAGGGTCACATCGCCGGTCAGCCCCTGCTCGTCGAGAGTCCGTCCGATCATGCAGAGGGCGGCTTTCTTCGCCAGCGGCACGCCGGTCGACTTGCTCACAAACGGCACGGTCCGCGACGCGCGCGGGTTCACCTCGATCATGTAGACCGTCTCGTCCTGCACGGCGAACTGAATGTTCATCAGCCCGCAGACATGCAGGGCGCCCGCCAGCTCGCGCGTGTAGCGGCGTATCGTTTCGGTCACTTCCGGCGAAAGGGTGCGCGGCGGAATCGAGCAGGCCGAATCGCCCGAATGGATCCCCGCCAGCTCGACGTGCTGCATGATCGCGCCGATCACCGTCCGACGGCCGTCCGAGACCGAATCGACGTCGACCTCCACGGCATGTTCCAGGAACCGGTCAATCAGGATCGGGCCGGACGAGACCCGTTCCGCCTCCTCGAAAAACTTCCGCAGGTATTTCTCCTTGTAGACGATCACCATCGCCCGGCCGCCGAGCACGAAGCTCGGACGGACCAGGACCGGATAGCCGATCCGCCCGACCGCGGCGACCGCCTCGTCGATCGTATGGGCGATTTCGCTCCGCGGCTGGGCGATCCCCAGGCGTTTCATCAGCGCCCGGAACCGGTCGCGGTCTTCCGCCGCGTCGATGTCGCCCGGCGTCGTTCCCAGGACCGGAACACCGGCCTCGGAAAGCGCGTCGGCAAGGTTCAGCGGCGTCTGCCCTCCGAACTGAAGAATCACGCCGTCCGGCTTCTCGCGCTCATAGATCGCCATGACATTTTCGAAGGTGAGCGGCTCGAAGTAGAGTTTGTCGCTCGTGTCGTAGTCGGTCGAGACGGTCTCGGGATTGCAGTTGACCATAATGACTTCGCATCCCGCCTCGCGCAGGGCGAACGCGGCGTGAACGCAGCAGTAGTCGAACTCGATCCCCTGCCCGATCCGGTTCGGGCCGCCCCCCAGGATCATGATCCGCTCTTTCGTTCCGGCGGGCGACGGGCGGACCGGCTCGTCGTACTCTCCGCCGAACGTCGAGTAGTAATACGGCGTGACCGCCTCGAACTCCCCGGCGCACGTGTCGACGGTGCCGAAAACCGGAAGAATTCCCATTTCACGGCGCAGCCGGCAGATTTCCGCCTCGCTGCGGTTCAGGAGCCGCGCCAGCTGCCGGTCCGAAAAGCCGTCTTCCTTCGCCGCGCGGAGCCGCTCGGCGTCCGGCCCCATCGCCGCCTCCTCGTCGGCCAGCTCGGCCATCTTCCGCAGGAAATACAGGTCGATCCCCGAAAGGGCGTGAATCGTCTCGGCCGTCCAGCCGCGGCGCAGTCCCTCGTGAATATAGTAATACCGGTCGGGATTGGCGCGGCGGATCTCCTCTTCCACTTCCGCGTCGCTCTTTCCGCGGAGCGCGTCGCACTTCGCGTCGGCGCCGAACCCGTCGTGGCCGGTATCAAGGCTCCGGATCGCCTTCTGGAACGACTCCTTGAACGTCCGGCCGATCGCCATCGCCTCGCCGACCGATTTCATCTGCGTTCCCAGGGTCGAGTCGGTTCCCGGAAACTTCTCGAACGTGAAGCGCGGAACCTTCGTCACGATGTAGTCGAGCGCCGGCTCGAAGCAGGCGGGGGTCGTACGGGTGATATCGTTCCGCAGCTCGTCCAGCGTGTAGCCGACCGCCAGGAGCGCGGCGATCTTCGCGATCGGGAATCCGGTCGCCTTGCTCGCCAGGGCGCTCGAGCGCGAGACGCGCGGATTCATCTCGATGATCACGCGCCGCCCGCTCGCCGGATCGACCGCCCACTGAACGTTCGAGCCCCCCGTCTCGACGCCGATCGCGTCCATCACGCGGAGGCTGTCCGTCCGCATCGCCTGGTATTCGGCGTCGCTGAGCGTCTGCGCCGGCGCCACCGTCACCGAGTCGCCGGTATGTATTCCCATCGGATCGACGTTTTCAATCGAGCAGACGATCGCCGACCGGTTCCGCCGGTCGCGGATCACTTCCAGCTCGAACTCCTTCCATCCCAGGAGCGACTCCTCGATCAGCACCTCGCGGTTCAGGCTCGCGTCGAGCCCCCGGCGGAGGATCACCTCGAACTCTTCGGCGCTGCGGGCGATTCCGCCGCCGCTCCCCCCCAGAGTGAACCCGGGCCGCAGGATCAGCGGCCAGCGGCCGATCTTTTCCGCCGCCTCGCGTCCCGCTTCAACCGAGTGAACGGAAAACGACCTGGGCGTTTCGATGCCGAGCCGGGTCATCGCCTCCTTGAACAGGTCGCGGTCCTCGGCGCGGCGGATCGCCTCGGCGCCGACGCCGATCATCTCGACGTGATACCGCCGGAGCACCCCCTCGTCGTAAAGCCGCAGCGCCAGGTTCAGCGCCGTCTGCCCCCCCAGCGTCGCCAGGAGCGCGTCGGGACACTCGCGGCGGACAATCTCCGAGAGGGTCTCGAACGTCATCGGCTCGATATACGTCCGGTCCGCGAACTCCGGGTCGGTCATGATCGTGGCGGGATTGCTGTTCACCAGCACGATCTCGTACCCTTCGGCGCGGAGCGCCTTGCACGCCTGGACTCCCGAATAGTCGAACTCGCACCCCTGCCCGATCAGAATCGGGCCGGCGCCGATCAGCATAATCTTCTTAATATCCTTTCGAGCGGGCATTGCCGTCTTCACTTTCCTTTTTGAACACTTCTGGCATCGCGCGGCCTAACGCGCGTCAAAACAAATCGCGGAACCGCCGAAAGAGGCTCACCGCGTCGCTCGGCCCGGGAGCCGCCTCGGGATGGAACTGAACCGAGAACGCCCTCGCGCGCCGGCAGGCGATCCCCTCGACCGTCCCGTCGTTCAGATTGACGTGCGTCAGCTCGGCGTCTTTCGGAAGCGACTCTTTCAGGACCGCGAAGTTGTGGTTCTGGCTGGTGATCGCCACGCTGTCGTCGGTCAGATCCTTTACCGGGTGATTGCACCCGTGATGCCCGAACTTCAGCCGTCCCGTCTTCGCGCCGAGCGCCAGCGCCAGAATCTGATGTCCCAGGCAGATCCCCATCATCGGAACCCGCCCCAGAAGCGCCCCGGCCGCCTCGACGGCATGGGGCACCCCCGCCGGATCCCCCGGCCCGTTCGACAGGAAGACGCCGTCCGGCCTGAGCGCGAGGACCTCGTCGGCGCCCGTCCCCGCCGGGACGACCCGAACCCGGAATCCGGCATCGGTGAGTGCGCGCAGAATCGACCGTTTCATCCCGAAATCGTACGCAGCGATAAACGGCGCGCCCCTTCCGTCGGCATTTTCGTCCCGGCAGGCCGCCCCTCCGGCCGATTCCCAGAACGAGCCGTCCCCGTCGGTAACCCGCGCGGTCATGTCGATCCCGTCGAGTCCGGCGAACGCCCGGGCCCGGCGCACCCCCTCTTCGGGGCTGATCAGCCAGTCCGAACAGTGCAGATAGGAGCGCTGGCTCCCCGCGCGCCGCAGATGGAGCACCAGCCGCCTGGTATCGACATGAGTCAGCGCCGGCGTTCCGTACCGGCAGAGCAGATCCGTAAACGCCTCTTCGCTCCCCGCGTTCGACGGCGGATTCATCTGCCGCACCACAAGCCCGCTTAAAAAAAGGCCGCGCGACTGCATATCTGCCGCGCGGCACCCGTAATTCCCGATTTCCGAAGCGCTCAGGACAACCGTCTGACCCGCGTACGAAGGGTCGCTGACGATCTCCTGATAGCCGGTATGCCCCGTATTGAAGACGGCCTCCCCTTCGGCGTCGCGCGGCGCGCCGCACGAATGGCCGAAAAAGACCGTCCCGTCGGCCAGGGCAAGAAAATGTTTCGACTCCATTGATGAAATCACGCCTTTTACAAAATTGTAATCCTCCGCGCGTCCTGCGCGCGGAGGAACGAACGTCAGTTGTAGAGGAAGAGCATCTCGCGATACTTCGGAAGCGGCCACGCCTCGTCGCTGATCACCTGTTCGGCGCGGTCGACGACCTCGCGCAGGGCGCGCATCGCGTCGAGAATCCCCTCATGCTCCCCTTGGAGCGCGGTTTCCATGTCGGCGCAGCGCGCGGTGATCCCGTCGACCAGCTTTCCGAGCTCCGCGGCGACCTTCCGAACCCCCTCGACCCCTTCGGTCAGATCCGAGTCTTTCGCCGCGCGGTATGCGGCAAGCGCCTTGTCGTAGGCGTCGACCACAACCGGCAGGATCATATTCCGCGCCATTTCCAGGGCGATACCCCCTTCGATCCGCACCTTGTAGTGGTACTCTTCCAGAAAGACCTCGAACCGCGAAAGGAGCTCCGTCCGGGTAAAGACGCCGTACCGTTCGAAGAGATCCAGGTTCTCGTCGGCCGTGAGCGTGCGGAGCGCCTGCATCGACTTCTGCAGGACCGGCAGCCCCCGGCGGCGGGCCTCCTCGACCCATTCGGGCGCGTAGTTGTTCCCGTTGAAGATGACCCGCTTATGCTTTTCGATGATCTCCGAAAGGATCTCGGCCAGTCCCCGGTGGAACGATTCCGAATCCGCGGCGTCCAGCTTTTCGAGTTTTTCGGCGATATAGTCGAGCGACTCGGCGGCGATCGTATTGAGCGTCATATTGAACCCGGCGCACGACTGGCTCGACCCGCAGGCGCGGAACTCGAACTTGTTCCCGGTAAACGCGAACGGACTGGTTCGGTTCCGGTCGGTCGCGTCCTTCGGCAGCGGCGGAAGCGTCTCGCCCCCGAGCAGAATCATCTCCCGCGTGTGTCCCGATTCCGGCGCGCCGGCGGACCCCTTCCCGACCTTTTCGAGAATCTCGGTCAGCTGATCCCCCAGGAAGATCGAAATGATCGCCGGAGGCGCCTCGTTCGCGCCCAGACGGTGCTTGTTTCCGGCGCTGACGGTCGAAGCGCGCAGAATATCGGCGTGCAGGTCGACCGCGCGGATAATCGCCGTCAGCACGGTCAGGAAAATGACGTTCTGCTGCGGTTCGTCGCCCGGTTCCAGAAGGTTCCGGCCGCCGTAGGCGATCGACCAGTTGTTGTGTTTCCCCGAACCGTTCACGCCGGCGAACGGCTTTTCGTGGAGCAGGCAGACCATTCCGTGTTTCAGGGCGGTCCGGCGCAGGACATCCATCGTCAGCATATTGTGGTCGACCGCCAGATTCAGGTCCTCGAAGATCGGCGCCACTTCGAACTGGGCGGGAGCGACCTCGTTATGGCGGGTTTTCGCGGGAATCCCGAGCCGCCAGAGTTCGCGGTCCAGGTCGGTCATAAACGCCAGGATTCCGGGCCGGATCGTCCCGAAGTAATGGTCTTCGAGCTGCTGATGCCGCGGCGGGGGCGAACCGAAGAGGGTCCGTCCCGTCTGGACCAGGTCGGGCCGGTGCATGTAGAAATTCCGGTCGACCAGGAAGTACTCCTGTTCCGGCCCCAGCGTGATCGAAACCGGCTTTTCTTCGGCGCCGAACGCTTTCATCAGGCGCTTGACGCTCCGCTGCAGCACACTGATCGAGCGCAGAAGAGGGGTCTTCTTATCGAGCACCTCGCCGGTATAGGAGCAGAAAATCGTCGGGATGCAGAGGGTCGCGCCGTTGGCGTGCCGCTTGACGAACGCCGGGCTGGTCGGGTCCCACGCCGTATAGCCGCGCGCCTCAAACGTGCACCGGAGCCCCCCGGAGGGGAAACTCGACGCGTCCGGCTCCCCCTTGATCAGGTTCTTCCCCGAAAAGGTCTGCAGCGCCTCGCCCGATCCGTTCACATCGAGAAACGCGTCGTGCTTTTCGGCGGTCCCGCCGTGAAGCGGCTGGAACCAGTGGGTGAAATGGGTCGCTCCCAATCCGATGGCCCACTCTTTCATCGCGTTGGCGACATCGTCGGCGATTGTCGGGTCGAGCGGCTGGCGGTCGCGAATCGTCGCCAGGAGTTTTTCGGCGACGCGGTTCGGCAGATACCGTTTGATCGCGGCCTCGTTAAAGACGTACTTCCCAAACTCTTCGGGCTGTCTGAGCGACTCGTCGCTCAAAGCGGCCTCGGAATACGACGCGATCCTGTCAATGGCGTGTTCACGGCTGCAATTCCCCATCTCTTCGTCTCTCCTGTATGCTCAAGGAACGCTTTTGAAATCCGGTCCCGGCCTCACGGCAAGGCCTCTGTCACGAAAAGAGCAAATCGTATGCCAAAAAGAATTTTTTGATTTTTCCCCGGCCGCGGGCGCTCCCGGCCGCGCCGCATCCCCTAAAAGCAGGGAGGGCCGCCCGATCCGCCCGCCGTGCGGAAAACCGCTCCGCCCTCGGAACATTACAAAAATGTAATCCCGTCCAGCGGTCTGTTTACATTTTTGTAATATTCCCGGCATGTCCCGTCCCCCCCGCCGATTCCGCCCTCGAAAATCTTTCCCGGCCGGAATTGCGAAAAAGACCCGCTTTCCGCGCCGTTTGCGACGCGGCCGGGCCGGCGCGCCGTAAAAAATCGAAAAATAATCCCGTTTGGAATCCGATTTGCTCTATCCTCCGTCAGCCGGCACGGCCCGCCGTGCCGGTATGGGAAAAACTCCCGTTCC
>ONWH01000329.1 GCA_900321495.1 uncultured Planctomycetota bacterium | reverse complement strand
CCGTTTCGCGAGGTTTTTACACTGAGGGTTTTCGGTGAACTGAGTTTTCGCGAGATCGGTGTCATTTTTAAAAAAACGGAAAACTGGGCTCGGGTGACATACTACCGTGCCCGGCTCAAACTGCGGGAAAGGTTGGGTGAGCAATGAAAATCGATTGCGGCGTGATTCGTGACCTGCTGCCGCTTTACGCGGACGACGTTTGTAGTGAAGAGAGCCGTGGTTTAGTGCAGGAACATTTGCAGGAATGTTCCGATTGCAAGGATATGCTCCGCCGATTGCAGGAGACGGAAATTGAAGAGAAACTGCAGGATGAAAAAAACGGCGTGATCCAATATGGAACCCGCTGGTTCAAGCGCCGTTCCACGATCATCGGAGCTACGGTTGCGGGATTGCTTATGATTCCGATCCTGGTCTCGCTGATTGTGAATCTCAGCATCGGGATGGGAGTGGGATGGTTCTTTCTCGTTTTCGCTTCCCTCTGTATACCCGCCTCGTTTATCATCGTGCCGTTTATGGTTCCCGAGAACAAAGTTTTCTGGATGTTCTGTTCGTTTTGCGTCTCTCTGATCCTCCTTCTGGATGTAACCTGCATTTACACGGGAGGCGATTGGTTTCTGGTCGCTGCCAGTGCCGTTCTGTTCGGTCTGGCCATTCCATTCCTTCCCGGTGTCGTCAACGCCCGCCCGGTCGAAAGGCTGATCGGTAGCGCCAGTAAGGTGCTCATCGTACTCGCGCTGGATGCGGCGCTCTTTGTGAACATGATAAACGCGATCATCATGCGCGAGCATTTCTCGGTAAAAAATATCTTTCTCCTGCTCAGCGTCGGCGCCGGTTTCGGACTGGTTACTACGGAAGTTGGCAGAAAAAGAGGCGGCTTCATGAAAAAAGAGGAAACAAACAAAGAATCGGCAGACAAAGCAAAAATGACGCGGGAAAAAAATCTCAGACTGAAGGGAATCGAGATAGCCTACCTGGCAGTACTCATCGCAGGCGTGATCGTCGCCGTGGGCAGGCCAACCGTCGGTTTCAGCATCAACGGTACCAGCATCGAAATCAGTTATCCCGATGGCGAAATGTTTACACCCGGAGACGTCGAAATCAGCGAACCCGTCAGGAATCTCGATATCGGCTGGATCAGCGGAAACATCAATATTGCCTACCATAACGATCCTACGGTGGTGGTCAGCGAAACATCCGAGAAAGAGATCGACGAGAAAAACCGGATGCACTGGTGGCTCGACGGGGAAACTCTGCGTGTCCGGTATGCGGAATCGGGAATTCGGATGCCATCGAAACTGGAGAAAGAGCTGACAATCACACTGCCCGAAGGGGTTTCGCTCGATAACGCACTTTTCGAGACAACGTCCGGAAACCTGGAGATTCCCTCCCTGCATGCCGGCAGTTTAGCAGCAAAACTCAAGTCAGGTGATCTCCATGCGACTGCCGCCGCAAAGCAGATTACGGTAGATTCCATTTCGGGTGATGTGCAGCTTCAGCTTGAGGAAAAGGCTGATGAGGTCGTTGTCAAATCGGCTTCCGGTGAAATTCACATTGAAGGAACCGATGCCGAAGTAATTCGGATATCCTCGGCCAGCGGAGATATTTACACAACGATGAAAACGATTGCGGATTTCGATGCCAAAGCCGCGTCCGGAAACATTCACGCCATACTTGAACACGCGGACCGAACCGACATCAAAGCTGCCTCGGGAGATATTGATGTTAAAATTGCCGAATTTGAGACATTGAAAGCGAAAGTCACTTCGGGAAATGTTCATCTGTTCCTGCCGGAAGAATGCCGTTTTTCGGCAAGTCTGAAGACGGTTCTCGGCAGAGTTACGAACGAGTTGCCTCAGTCTGACGATTCCGGCGAAAACGACAACATGGCACGAGTCAACATTGAAACGGTTTTGGGAACAATCACCATCTCTCGTTTGCAGAAATGAACGAAAAGATTTCCCGCAGAACGGCTTGAATTAAAAATGATCCATTGAGGAAAATGTCATGAAGAATCTCTCGAACAAAGCATCGAACCGACACTTCGCGTTTCTGCCGGTTGTTCTCCTGATTTACATCCTGATTTATCTGAGCCTGTTCGCCTTTTCGGTCTTCCCACCTTCGGTCTTTGCAACGGAAGCAAACAAAGAAGCAGAAATGGAAAAGATGGAAAAGGATAATTCTGACAAACCGAAGCCTTTCGCCGAGGTTGTTCCCGATGCGGTTAAAGTCCCCGGGTTAATCAATCTCTATCAGAAGAAAGATAACCTGTACGCGGAAATCACCTCCGGCCAGTTGGACAAGGATTACATCATTGTGATGTCGATTGCCAAGGGGATCGGGAACACACTCCTTTACTCAGGAAAAAGTCTGCACGCGACGTGCAGGGAGTCAGGAGACGAGATGATCTGGCAGTTCCGAAAAGTGGATGATCGGATCATGATCGTGAGACGGAATTATCGGTATCAGGCTGACAGCGGCACGACCGAAGAGAAATCGGTCAAACTCGCATACACAGATTCAATTATTTTCAGTCTGCCGATTATCGCCGTCGGACCGGACGGGGGCGACGTGATCGATCTGACACCTGTCTTTATGAGTGACCTGCCTAATTTGTCGCGTTGGACAATTCCGGGTTTTACCTTTGTCAAGGACAGGTCAAATTGGGACAAGGTCAAGGGGTTTACGGGAAATGTTGAACTCGAAGTGGCCGCAACTTATTCTTCGGAGAGCAATGATGAAGCGTTTAACGGTATTGTTATCGACGGGCGCGGACTGACGGTTAATATTCATTATTCAATCAGCGAACTCCCGGATTCAGGGTATAAACCACGTGTCGCCGATGAACGTGTCGGTTACTTTACAACAGCAATCAAAAATCTCAATAAGAATCCGGATGACGGGAACTTCATACGGTATATTAACCGTTGGAATTTGCAGAAGCTCGAGCCCGATTCGGAAGTT
>ONWH01000031.1 GCA_900321495.1 uncultured Planctomycetota bacterium | reverse complement strand
TCTTCATGCGCTTTACGCAGTGCAAGGATGCTCGGGTTCTCATCCCCGACGTTCTGTTCCCGGAGCTTGGCGATCTGCATCATCATGTCCGCCGCCTGCTCAATGTCGAGTTTGAGAAGTTTCCGATTGAGAGTGTTCTCCATCTGCCCCCCCTGAACCAGAAGGGTCAGGGTATTGAGGTGCTGTTCCATCCCGGAGCCGGAGGCTGTCTCTTCACCGGCGCTGAGAATTGTGACGATTTCAGCGTCTGAAAGTTCGCTGACTTCCCGCCCGTCGATGAGGCTGTTGATAATATCAAGCCGATTGCGGTATTTGATCTGCTGAACTTCAATATGAACCCTGGTCGATTCAAGGCGCTGGAGCCTCGTCAGAAGGGGGTTGTTCGCCAGGTTCCCAATGAAATGGATCCCGGAATTGCGGATGAAGCTGGAAAGCTCATCGGTCGCCTGCTGAATTTCCCGGTCGAGCTCGTCCCGTCCCTGTTTTATCGTCTCGCCGATGATGTCGGTCGTTTTTTCATACTGACGGCGGAAATAGGACTGGAACTGGGAGATAAGCTCGCGGAGCACCACATACGCCTCACGCGGTGACTGGCATGTAAAGGCAACCTGAAAGACGTTCGCTTTTTTAATGTCCCCTTCACCGCCGAGTTTGACTGAGAGGTGCATTAGGACGAAATGGGTCCACGCCTCGGCCCCCATATCGAAATACTCGTCATCGATATCGACCCGTTTGTCGGGATCTTCAAAAATAGCCTGCCAGGTGCTGTTGAGAACATCCTCATTGCGCAGAAGCGCGACCATCGTGTTGAGGAATTTCTCGTCCATGTTGTTCTGAGTGAACTCGTTGCTGGTAACAAGAGCTTGGGCGTTCTGCGATGAAATGTAGAGAATCGCCCGCGACTGGTACATACTGGTCGTGGTAATGAACTTGAAGAAGACCAAACCCAAGATGATAAAGAAAACCATTAGGATCAAAAACCAATGGCGCTTCGTGATCAGAAGAAGATCGAGAAAACCGACTTCCTTGTTATCCTCCATCTCAGTCACAATATGCTGAGCTGGAACATTGCTGACGGGTTCAGACTGTGCGGGTGTCACGGTGAACTCTCTGTAAATCTCTATTATAACGTCAGAGCGGCATCCCTTCGGCAGGGTTCCGCAAAAAACGGATGTTTCCGATTTTCAGCCGGATTCCGCTGAAAACGGGCACGCCTCTAATGGTCCCCCGTTCCCACCGCGTAAAACGGGCGCGGAAAAGAATCCAACGAACAAATCCTCACACCTATTATGATTTATCTTGAATAAAATAAAATAGTCAATTCGCGAACTATGCAAATTTTACGCAAAATAAACAGTTGTAATCGATTTATTCGATATATCCGGTAATTCTATTTTTCTAAACAATGCCAAAAAGAAAAGGGGGGTAAGATAGAAAAAAGGGAAAACAGACTGAAAAACAGAGATAAAAGCCGGTTCCGATCCCTGTTTTTCGAGAAAGCCCCGCCTTATGACTTCCGTTTTCTGTCGGTCCCTGCGGAAAATTATTCATTGTCTGCGATCCCTAAAACTCTGGACTTTCCGTTTTCAGAGCGCTAAGATAAAAGGGCGGTTTCGAATCGGCGGAACGGCGTTTCGGGAACCGAGGGTCCCATGTTAACGACAAGGTATACCAGCCGGAAGGAGTTCTCTATGAAGCGAAGACCAAAATCTATTTCGCGCCGACGTTTTCTGGCGGGCGTGGCGGCCGCCGCGGCCCCTCTCGTCCTCCCAGCCAAAGTGTTGGGTCTGAACAACACCGTCTCGCCGTCGAACAGGCTCGTCTCGGTCCTCATCGGGCACGGCAACCGGGGAAGCGAAACACTCCTGCCGTTTGCGCTCCTGCCCGATTTCTATATGCTCGGTGTCTGCGACTGCTATAAGCTCCACGCCGTGGAGGGAAAGGAGCGTCTCGACAAGCAGTTCGAAAATAACGACGCAATCATCTTTCCGAAGTACGAAGATGTCCTCGATCGGAGCGATGTCGACGTGGTGATCTGTACCACGCCCGATCACTGGCACACAAAGATCATCGTCGACAGCTGCAAGGCGGGGAAAGATGTCTTCTCCGAAAAACCGCTCACTCTGACACTCGCTGAAGGGCGGATGGTAGTCCAGGCCGCACGAAAGTACAACCGCGTCGTTTCGAGCGGAAGTCAGCGGGTTATGGAAGATTACGGCAAGCTGGCGCCAATCATTCAAGCCGGAAATATCGGCGAGGTCAAAGAGATATTCTGCGGTGTCGGAGGTCCTCCGTCCCAGGACTATCTCCCGGAAGAGGAGATTCCCGAAGGGCTCGACTGGGACCGCTGGCTCGGCCAGGCGCCCTGGGCGCCGTTTAACGCCGACCGCTTCAGCGGGAGCTACGGCGGCGGCTGGCGGCGGCTCTACGATTACGGCAACGGTTTTCTCGCCGACTGGGGCGCGCACAAATTCGCCGGCGCCGTTTATGCGTGCGGTCTGGACGGAGAAGAACCGGTTAAGGTTCTCCAGCCGCACAGCGGCGGGAACGAAACCGATTTCATGACGGTCGAATACGCAAACGGCGTCCAGCTGCACCACGCCCCGGAATACGACATCACAATCGTCGGAACCGAGGGAACCGTTCATACGGGGAACGCCTGGCAAATCGTCCCCTCACATGTGGTCAATATCCGCCGTTACCACGGTGCGCGCGAAGAAATCCGCGCCGAGGTTGCCTGGTCATTCAAACACCGGGTCCGTCCGTTCCAGGACGTACAGTTCGGCGCCAACGTCGCGGCGGTTTGCCAGCTGCTGAATATCGGTTATCAGGTCAAACGCGACCTGGTTTGGGATTCCGCCAATACACGCTTCACCAATGACGAGCAGGCGAACCGCCTCGTCAGCCGTGTTCAGCGTGCTCCGTACACAATTGAACTCTGAGAAAGGAACCCACCGATGAAACGCATCCTTCTATCCCTCGCCTTTCTCGGCACACTCCTGATTTCGGCGGCACATCTCCGTACCACAGCCGCGTCAGACGAGCCGGAAGGCATTTCCTCAATTTTCGCCGAAATCGCGCCTGATCTTGGTTCGGCCGATCTTGGCAAACTTAAAAAGGCCGAGCAGAAGCTCCAAGACCTCTGCTTCGAAGTGGGTGCACCCGGAAAGGAAATCGAAAAGACCGAACTCAACCGGCTGATGACCTCCCGGCTGGCCGAGCCGATCAATGCGGCCGCCAAGACGTGGCTTCTTTACCAGCTGAGCCGCACCGCCGGTGACGATGAGGTCGATGCCATCGCGGCATCTCTGGCCGACTCCGATTTCCGTGTTCGTCAGCAGGCGCTCCGCACGCTGGTCACCGTCAAAACCGATAAGGCGCTCAGCGCCGTACGCCAAGCCGCCGATTCGGCGACTCCCGAATTCAAAAACGAAATCGAAGCGACGCTGAAGGTCGCTTTTTACGACCTTTCGATTCCGGTCGAATCGGAATGGCCTCTCTGTCTCCCTTACGCGGACGACAGCGAGGTTGAAAAATGGCTCTCCGGTTATGACGCAATGGACGTTACGGCCAAGGCGCGAACCGTGGCGTCGCTGGCGGTACGCGGTGACCGGAAATACCGTCCCTATGTCCTGAACGCCGCCCGGAGCGACGAACCTGATCTGCGGGCCGACGGCATCCTGGCACTTGAAAAGCTCGGCACGTGCGACGACATTCCCCTTCTGATCGAATCGGCCAAGGATCCCGCGGTCGAACGGTACGCGATTATCGCAGCCGACCGGATCGAATATCCCGGGTTCGACGAGGCGCTTCTTGAAGGGCTGAAACAAGCCGACGATCCGGACGACTTCTTCAACTTCACCAAAATCGTCACGGCACGAAACAACTACGCGGCGCTGCCGGTCATCTTTGACGGTGCCGAGAAATACGAGTCGCTCCGAACTTCCCTCCTCACCTGGGCCGAGCAGCTGGCCCGGAAAGAGGATCTCCCCCGGTTCATCGAACTGACCCTAACAGTCAAGACCCCTTCCGACCAGGAGCGGCTGCAGCGGTGTATAACACGAATCGCCGATGGCGACACGCAGACCATTCTGCCGATGATCAACGCGTCGAACCGCGGCATCCTGGTTCCCCTCATCGGACGGATTGGCGGCGAGAAAGCGTTTGATTTTCTGGCGAAAATGTTCGAAACGGGGAATGCTCCGGCGAAAGAGCTCGCTGTGAAAGGAATGGCGAACCTTCCGAACGCCGAACACGCTGAAACGCTCATCGCGATTGCGTCTGACCCGAAAATGTCGCAATCCGGCCGTATCGCCGCGTTGCGTGCATATATCCGCGTCATGTCCCTGCCGGAAGACGAGATCGGAATTGAAGTGACTGATCGGGAAAAGCTCGACGCGCTCAAGGCGGCATTTGACCTGGCCGAACGAGACGACGAGAAAAACCTCGTCCTGGACAGGTTAAAGGCGGTACGTCTTCCCGAGACGCTCTCATTTGTCCTGCAGTTCATCGACGATCCGCGATACGTCGATGCTGCGACGGTCACCGTCCTGGGTCTGGCGCATCACGACTACCTTCGGAAAGAGGACCCCCAACTCTTTGCCGGCGCACTGAACAAGGTGATCGAAATGAATCTGAGCGCCGACTGGGTCGATGCGGCAAAACGGTATCTGAACGCGATGCAAATTTCGGAATAGTTTTTTCGCCCGACAGTTTTTT
>ONWH01000028.1 GCA_900321495.1 uncultured Planctomycetota bacterium | reverse complement strand
TACCTAATTGTCAATGTTCTTGCGCCGCCCCAATGGGGCAACGCGTTAGAATATACCCCCGTTCGAAAAACCAACAAGGGGGGTTAAGGAAAAAAATCAAAAAATTTTTTACTCCGCGCCGCGCCGCCGCGCAACCCCTTGTTTTCAGGCGCCGAAAAAGTCATTTCGGAGACTTCTCCCCCCTAAAAAGCGCTGGAAGAACGGTTCCGGCCCCTTTCTGGGCGACGCTCCCTCATTCTTCGGTCGGCCGATTCCGCGGTACACGGGCCGAAAACGGAAGAACGATTATTCCGCGGCGGGTTCCTGCGGGGTTTCCTCCGCCGTCTGATCCGCCTCTTCCGCGCCTGGCTCCCCTTGGAATTCAAACGCGCCGATATCGACGGTGCCGTTCGCTATACGCGGATTTCCGGCAAGATCGGTTTCGGTTCTGACCGCGTCGTTCGTCCCGGTGTCGATCGCGGGGCTCCCCTCTTTGAGCGAGAGATCGACCGCATCGGCTCCGGCGGGTTTTCCCTCTTCAAAAACCGGCGGGACTGTGAACAGGGGATCGCCGCCAAGGAGATTGTTCGAGCCGGAAATCCGGTCGCCGGAAATGCCGCCGATATCGCCGTTCTCGCCGTTGGCGGTGTTCAGCGCGACGATCGAGTTGTTCAGTTCGAATTCGCAGTAAGAGTCGATCCCGCCCGCCTCTTCCGCGGAATTCCCGGTGACCGTGACATTGGTCAGGGCAAGGATGCTCCTGCCGTCGAAACTCAAATCTTCCTCTTCCCCAAATGTTCCGGTCTTTGAGAAGGTATGGATCAAATTCTTTTTGAGATTGCATATTCCGCCTCCGCGTCCGCCGGATGTATTGCCGACGACCGCCGTGTCGGCAAACGTCCCCTGACCGGCGTTGACGATTCCTCCTCCGAGACGGTCGGCAGAATTCCCCGATATCTTCGAACCGGTGATCGTCAGTATCCCGTCATCCGAATTATTAACCCCGCCCCCCACAGACGCGGAATTGTCGGTAACGGCTGTATCGGTCACCGTAATATCTCCGCAGGAAAAATAAATTCCCCCGCCGCTTCGTTCTGCGGAATTATCGGTGACCGCCGATCCGGTGATCGAAAACGTTCCCTGTAAAGCCGCAATTCCGCCGCCGGTATGCGCAGAATTTCCGCCAATGGTCGTGTTGCTGATGGCAAACCTTTCGGTGCTGCATACTCCGCCACCAAATCTTGCGGAGTTGTTGGCGACCGTGGATTCGGCAAGTGAAAGATTTCGCCAGTTGCAGATCCCGCCGCCTCGCCAATTCGCAGAATTGCCGGAAATCGTTGAACCGGCAACCGAAAGCTTTCCTTCGCTGAGTATCCCTCCGCCGCCGCTTTTCGAGGCGGAATTGCGGGCAATCGTCGAATCGGTAATTGTCACATTCTGATGGGATCGAACGTAGATCCCGCCCCCGCTTTCCGCGTAGTTCTCGGCGACGGTCGAGCCGGCAATCGTCGCCTCCCTCGTGACGTAAATACCGCCGCCGCAAATTCGCGCGACATTTCCGACGAGTCTTGTGTTAGTGATCGAAGCCGAATTGTCATAACTGCTGATTCCGCCGCCCCACAACGCGGAGTTCCCGATGACGGTCGAATCGACGACTGTCAGATCGCTCTGGTTAACGCCGATCCCGCCGCCGTAATGCTGGGAATAGTTCCCGGCAATCGTCGAGTTCACCACCGAAAGGACGCCGCGATCAACCCCAATCCCCCCGCCGCTCCCTTCCGTGAAATTTCCGGCAACGGTCATATCGGTGAGAGTCAGCGCACACCGGTCGACGAATATTCCGCCGCCGGCCGACTCTTTTCCGCCGGTAACGGTCAGACCGATCAGCTCCACCCTGCCCCCACCGGGCGGAACGGCGACCGTAAAGACTCGGCCTTTCCTGCGGCCGTCGATCGTGATCCCGCCGTATTTGAACCAAGGGTTCGATTCCGCATCGACGGTAATCCCTTTTTTGATCTTCAGACTTCCGTGCCGGAGTTCCATAATGGTTCCGCCGGGAATCTCTTCGCCGAAAGTGATCCGATCCCCCTCCTCGGCATAGGAAATCGCCTCGCGCAGCGAAATAAGACCGTCTGTATTACAGACCTTGTCAAGTTCGGTGGTGACGACGGTCGAAGGCGCCTCGGGCCTCTGACACCCGCACACGCCGAAAAGAAAAAGACAGGCCGCCGAAAAGGGCAGCAAAAAACGATGCGTTGACCCGGACATGGCATTCTCCTTTTCGAAAGAAAGACACTGCGGAAACCGGCGCCGGCGCGTCGAAGAACGGACGTACGCCCACACCGGCTATTTTATCAAAATGTTCCGGATATTACCAGAGCTGAGAGTGGTAAAATCGAGATTTTGACCGGAATTTTGAGACGAAAACAACCCGGCCCGGAAAGTTTTCCCGGGCGCATTTCCGTGTCTCGGGCACCGCTTCGCCTACAGCAGCTCCGAAAGGACGAACCGGAAGCCGACGAACCGGCTCGACCGTTCCGCCTCGTATGTGCCGCGATGGGCCGAACGCGCCTCGTTCGGCTGGCTGTCCCAGCAGCCGCCGCGGTCGACCCGGACCTCCTCCTCGGCCGTTCCGCGAGGATCGGTCAGCTCCTCTTCGGTATAGTCGTACCACCCATCGGCGGTCCATTCCCAGAGGTTTCCGTGCATATCGAAAAGCCCCCAGGCGTTCGGCTCCTTTTCGCCGACCGGATGCGTTCCCCCCGACTCGGTCGCCTCGCCGATCCATCCCGACCTTTCGATCGGCAGATAATATGCCCCGAGCGTTCCGGCACGGCAGGCGTATTCCCATTCCGCCTCGCTCGGCAGACGCGCGGTAAGCTTCTTGGGAAGACGCGCCAGCTTCTGCCAGGCGGCGCAGAACTCGGCGGCGTCGAACCACGAGACCGTATCGACCGGCAGATTCCCGCCGGAAAACTGCGAAGGATTCGTCTTCATCACCGCGGCGTACATTTCCTGGGTCACCTCGGTTTCGAGGATCCAGAACCCGTGCGTGAGAACGACCGGATGGCGGGTTTCCGCCTCGGCGTCGCGTCCCTCTTCCCCGGCGCTGCTCCCCATCAGGAATTTCCCCGCCGGCGCCCAGCGGAACGGAAACTCGACGCCGTCGACGTTGAGAACCAGCCGATCCCCCTCGACCTGTCCCGGTTCAACCCCCTGAACCGGCGGCGCGGTCCACTTCCGAGATGCGAAAACGGCGGCAACCAGGACGGCGAGCGCGACCAGAAACAACTTGAAACCGAGAGGCATTTTCTTTTCCCTTTCCTGTTTTTTCAATGTGCTATACAGATATTGCCGAGTCTTCCGCGGAAGGTCCGGCAGCGCGCCGCCTGGCGCCCGGACGCGGCTGGCCGGTCGCCGTCAGGTAGAAGACCGGCGCCATGGCGGCCGCCAGGAGAGCGGCGAGCGCCGAGATGACAAAGAGGCCGCCGTGAAAATACCACAATCCGGCCGTCGAGAGCCGGCAGAACCCGGTTGTGCCGAAAACCGGCTTGATTGAGCAGTTGAAAGCGAGCCACAACGCGATCCAGGCCAGGAAAAGGAGCGCGGCGCCGACGATCAGCGTTCCGGTACTGGAACGCGTGAATTTCCAGGATGTTCCGGCCGCCCGGACCGGTCCCATGTTTCGGTCGATGACCAGGTGGGCCGAAAGCCCGAATTTCGCGAGAAGGAGGATTCCGACCAGCAGGGCGGCCGCGATGGCCGCGGTGTCGTTCAGACGCGCCAGGGAGAGCCAGACGCATTTCAGGACCGCGGCGCCGAGTCCCGCCGCGAGAACGGTCAGGAGGACCAGTTTCGGGAGCGCCGTCCGGGACGGAAAGAGGAGATGCTTCCAGGAACCGCTGTCTTTCCGAAGGGTCCGGATTCCCCAGGAGAAGGTCATCCACCAGAGGAGGACGAAGAGGGCGCAGGAGACGGGACGGCGCAGGGGACTGGAAGGGGCGCGGCGCCGAGGGGCCAAGTACCGGGACTCCATGTCGCGGATGATCAGTTCGCGGAGTTCGGCTTTCGAGAGATTCCGGCGGGATTTCACGTCCGATGCCGGAGCCTCGGAGGGAACGCCGACGCCGCAGCTGACGCCGCAGCGGGAGTCATCCCAGGGGAGAGTTCCCTGCGGGGAGACGGCGCCGATAAAAAAGAGCGCGAGGACGCTCCCCAGAAGGAGGAGGCGCGGGAAATAACGCCCGGCAAAAACGAACGATTCGGCAAGCCAGGCGCCGAGCGGGACTTTTGAATGAACCAGACCGGAAAGCGGATCCCCGGGGCTTTTCAGGGTTTCGGACATGCGAAACTCCTTTCGTTGTCTTTCGCTACACAAAAACCGGAGGGACGGCAAAAAACCACGGTCATATTCTACGGTCCGGCGGAGGGAATTTCAAGGCGGAAACATCCGGAAACGCGCAAAACGGGATGTTTCCCCGCTGCGCTATACAGATGTCGCCGGGTCTTCCGCGGAAGGTCCGGTAGCGCGGCGCCAGGCGCCCGGACGCGGCTGGCCGGTCGCCGTCAGGTAGAAGACGGCGGAAAACGCGGTGATGAACGGCTGAAAGACCGTGCAGAGGAGGATGTAGAAGGGAGCGGCCAGCCGGCGAGGGCCCAGGCCGGGGAAATGATGGTGCAGGAGGCGGTCCAAACCGGACAGGGAACAGACATGAAAGAGCAGAAAGGCGAACGCCGCGGCCGCCGCGGCGATGAGATAGCCGACGATCAGGAAGGGAATAACGTTGGAACGGGTGAAGCGCCAGGAATTCTTCAGCGCCCGAAACGGCCCGAACCCACGGTCGAGAACCAGGTGCGCGGAAAGCGCCAGCCTTGCCAGAACGAGGATCCAGATCAGGGCAAACAGACAGCGGAGTTCCAGCTGAATCGGACAGCTCCGGAATGCCCGGCAGTGCGTCAGAAGATATCCGCACGCAAACCAGAGGGAGAAGACCAGCGCCGCAAGAACGACCAGGTTCGGGAGGGTCCGCCGGGACGGGAAGAGGAGGTTTTTCCACGAACCGCTGTCCGTCTTGACCGCGCGGATTGTCCAGCCGAGGATCATCCAGCCGGAAACGAAAAAGAGGATCAGGGCGGTCCGCGAAAGGAGAACCCGGCAAGGGGGAGGAAACCAGTAAGGGGAGATTCCGATGAAGAGAAGCCCGTGCAGAAACGCCAGGAGGAGGAGACGCGGAAAATAACGCCTGGCAAACGCAAACGACTCGGCCGTCCAGGCACCGATGCGGACTTTGGCATGAACCGGCTCCGTATCGGGAACGGCGGGGCGGCTTTCCCCGCTCGGCGGGGGGGAAAGAGGTTCGGCGGGACGGGAAAAAGTCGGTTCCGACATGAGAACGGCTCCTTGTCAGGTTTTGCGTTCAACGGGAACGCGAATGATTCTGCGGAATCCGCAGAAGGTCTTCAGGAGAACGGCATCCGATCCGGATTGCGCATTCATTTTAAAAAGAGGGCAGGTCAATTACAAGACACGGGGGCGGTGAATCTGTATGACAACTTTTGAAGCCCGTGCCGTGCGCGCGTCCCCGTCAATAAAGAAAGCCGGACCGTCTTCCCGGCGGTCCGGCTCCTTTGACCTCTTTTGATCGGCACGAAAAGCGTCCGCTCAGAACGGAACGCCGACCGAGGTCCGCGGCGGACCGGGGTTCGGATCCCCGATTTTCGATTTCGCCGCGCTGCTTTCCGTGTTTGACGCGGTGTTTGCCGCGGCGGCCGAAGCAGCCGGAGCGGCCGCCGCTTCGGCGTAGGCGAGCTTGAACGCGGCGGTTCCCGTCCCGTCGGGGAGAGACACTCCGCCGACCGGCGCGGCGGTCTGGGCGGCGGTCTGTACGGCTGTCTGTGCCGGTGCCTGCGCCGCGGTCTGCGGCTGTACGGGCGAGGCGGCGGTCCAGACGGGCGCCGCCGGAGCGGCCTTCGTCAGTTCCGAGCCGAAGAGGGAATCCATATCACTGTCGAGCGGCGGCGGAGACGCCGGTTTCGTTTCGGGAGCGGTCGCCGGCAGAGCGCCCGGGGCGGGCGAATTATACGACGGGGCGGCTCCGCTGTCGGGCGCGGGCGGCTGCGCGGCCGGCGGCGCGTTAAACGCCGGTTCGCCCGTGCCGGTCACCGGGGTGAAACCGTCCTGCATCGGCGGCGGCGCGCTGGGGTCATTCTGAACCGACGCCGTCTGCGCTGCGTTAACCGTCGGCTGGGCATTCGCCGCCGGAGCAGCCGGTTCGGTCCGGGTCACAAAGGCCGGCGACGCGGATGGAGCGCCGTCGAGGGGCGGCGCGCCGTTTTGCGCGGTATCCGCCGTCGGACCGACCATCGGGGCCGAGCCTTTCGACTCGAGCTGGGTGATCTTGTTCGTGATATCCTGGTTCGCCGGATTCAGGCGGGCGGCGGCGCGGAGCTGTTCGAGCGCGGCCTCGTTATGCCCCAGTTTCTCTTCGACCAGACCGAGTTTGTAGAACGCGCGGTAGTCGTTCGGCGCCCAGTCCTTGATCTTGGTCAGTGCGTCGGCGGCTTCCTGGTTCTTCCCCTGGGCTTCGAGAAGATAGGCGATTTCAAGCTTCGGCTCGACCGAGTTCGGCTCCTTCTCTTCCCATTCCTGCAGGACTTTCATCGCCTGTTTCTCATCCTTCCGCTGGTTCAGGACGGTTGCCAGTCCGCGGTAGCAGCAGACGGTCGTCTCGCGGGTCGGATTCTTTTGAAGGCAGATCCGGTAGTTCGTCTCGGCCTGGGTCAGAAGGGTCGGATCCTGATAGCGGAGCGCCTGCTGCTGATAGGTCGAGGCGATATTGTAATAGATTTCCGGATCGTCGGGATTCAGCCGCGAGGCGGTCTGAAACGCGGTCAGCGCCTGGTCATACTCTCCCCTGGCATAGTAATTGACCCCTTCGGTGTTATTGATTTTTCCTCCCCAGCTGGAACAGCCGCCTGCCGAAAGAAGGAGGAGCAGAAGGACGGTCAAACTCGTTTGGATCTTGGTCGTCATCGGTTTACCGGTGGTTTGATTCAGTTTTTCGTTCATCATGTCCGTGTACCGAACTCTCCTCTCTCCCGCAAGCCGGACGGGAAAAAAGAGAAACTCGGGGAATAGTAATAAAATGGGGAAGCGGGCGCAAGACGAATAATCCGTATTCGCCGCATGATGAGGGAGAGACGGACTTTTCGTGACGGTCGGAGCGCGCCGAAAAAAACGATTTGCGCCGCAAAGAATCCCGCAACCTTGGAAACCGCCCCGATTCGGATAAAATAAGACTGTCCGGCGGCCGATTTCTCAAAAGACCGGCTGTTCCCGGCATTGGAGAACCAATCACCACTTTCGCAAACAACAGTTTTTGCAGCGTGAAAATACTGACGATTGAATCGAGCTGTGACGAAACCGCCGCGGCGGTGATCGATGACCGGCTGAATGTACTCGGGGCGGTTGTCGCCTCGCAGGTAAAAATCCACGAAATTTACGGCGGCGTCGTCCCCGAAATCGCCTCGCGCGCCCACCTGGAGCGGATTCTTCCGGTGATCGACGAGACGCTCCGCCGCGCCGGGGTCGGGCTCCGCGACCTGGACGCCGTCTCGGTGGTCAATACGCCGGGACTCGCCGGTTCCCTTTTGGTCGGTCTGGCGGGGGCCAAGGCGCTGGCGCTCGCCGCCGGGCTGCCGCTGATCGCGGTCAATCATCTCCAGGCGCATGTCTACGCCTGCAAGGTGGCGTACGGGATCGATCCGTTCCCCTGTGTCGGACTGATCATCAGCGGAGGGCACTCGAATCTCTACCGGTGCCTCACCCCGATCGACTTTCAGCCGCTCGGCACCACGATCGACGACGCGGCGGGGGAAGCGTTCGACAAGGTCGCCGCAATGCTCGGACTCCCCTATCCCGGCGGCCCGTCGATCCAAAAGGCCGCCGAGGGGGGGAATCCCGACGCCTACCCGTTCCCCCGTCCCCTGCTGAATGAGCCGGACCGGCTCGAGTTCAGTTTCAGCGGCCTGAAAACCGCCGTCCGCTACAAGATCGCCGGGGTCGGCAAGGTCGACTGCGCTGCGGTCGAACTCTCCGAACAGACGCGCGCCGACCTGGCCGCCTCGTTCCAGGCCGCAGTGGTCGACTGCCTGGTCGGCAAGGCGATGGACGCGCTCCGCCTGACCGGGCTCGGCACGCTCTGCGTCGGCGGGGGTGTCGCCGCAAACCGGTATTTCCGGGAGAAAATCGAAAAAGCCGCGAAAAAGCGGAAAGTCAGCCTCTATATCGCCCCCCCGAAACTCTGCACCGACAACGCCGTGATGGGGGCGGTCGCCATCGAACGGTATCGTGCCGGTCTTTTCGAATCGCTCGATCTTGACGTTTATCCCGGTTTGGTCCGAAATTAGGGAGAGATGGGGAAAATTTAAGGGAATTTTCCAAAAAACTCCGTAAAAATACTGGAAAACGGTTTTTCGCGGTGATAAAATAGAAAAGAAGGTGATTGTGCTGAAACTTTGCCGGTTAAACCGTTTATGATCGCGTCCGATCAGCGGAACCGGCAAGATGAAAAGCCGGTCGATACAGATGTTTTTGTTTTTTCGCATAGAGATTTAAGGAGTATCCTGATGAAAACGACACGTCGTGACTTCCTCAAGACGGCCACCGTCGCCGGGGCCGGGTTTATGGTTGGAGCGGGCAACGCCCACAAGATCGCGCGCGCCAGCGCCCTGCAGTCGATCGCCGTCGCCTGCTTCGGCGTCGGCGGCAAAGGGGGCGGTGACGTCGGCAACGCGGCGGCCTACGGCAAGATCGTGGCCCTCTGCGACGTTGACAAGAACACCCTGGACGGTCAGGGGACGAACTATCCCGACGCCAAGAAATACGCCGACTTCCGCGACGTCTTCGCCGAAATGGGCGACAAGTTCGACGCCATGACCTGCTCGACCACCGACCACATGCACACCGCCATTTCGGCGATGGGCCTCAAAGCGAAGAAACACTGCTACACGCAGAAGCCGCTGACCCGTACGATCGGCGAAGCCCGTTACCTCGGGAACCTCGCCCGTGAAAACGGCGTCTGCACCCAGATGGGGAACCAGGGCAGCTCGCTTGACTCGGTCCGCCGCGGCGCCGCCCAGGTCCGCGCCGGCGTGCTGGGCGAACTGAAAGAGGTTCACGTCTGGACGAACCGTCCGGTCTGGCCGCAGGGCCCGAACCGCGACATGACGCTCGAAAAGTTCAGCAAGCAGATCCGTGAAGAAGACCCCGATATCGCCGAAGACGAAATCGCCGAAAAAGAAGAGCAGATCAAGAAAGCCCTCGAAACGCTCGATTGGAAACTCTGGCTCGGTACCGCGCCCTACCGCGAATACTGGCCGGGTGTCTATCACTCCTTCTCGTGGCGCGGCTGGTGGGATTTCGGTTCCGGTTCGCTCGGCGACATGGCCTGCCATACCGCCAACCTGCCCTACGCGGCGTGCGAGCTGAAAAACCCGACCAGCGTGGTCGCCGAAAGCTCCGGGCACGACTACAACAGCTTCCCGGCCTCGTCGCGCATCTGGTACGAGTTCCCCGCCAACGACTGGCGCGGTCCGCTCCCCTACACCTGGTATGACAGCAAACAGACCCCGCCGAAAGAGCTCCTCGCGAAATACGGGATCGAACCGACCGACAGCGGCGCTCTGATCGTCGGCGAAAAGGGCGTTCTCTTCTCCCCGAACGACTACGGCGGGGACTACTACCTCAAAGCCGAAGGCGGCGCCGAACTGCCCGAACTTCCGGGAGTCGAATTCCGTGCCGCGCCGGAATACAACGGCGACTTCGACCGCCGCAACCAGCTCGAATGGTTCACCGCCATGTGGGAAGGGAAACCGGAACTCTGCTGGTCGAG
>ONWH01000082.1 GCA_900321495.1 uncultured Planctomycetota bacterium | reverse complement strand
GCCGGTCAGCTTCGGTAACGATGTCCTCTTATTTCGCCGGTAAACGCGTTTTGGTCACGGGCGGCACGAGCGGCCTTGGGCGGGTGATCGCCGAGGTGTTCGGCCGCGTCGGCGCGCGGGTTGCCCTGGCCGGTCTGGAGGAAGCCGACGCGTACGCTGCCGCCGAATCGATGATTGCCGCCGGGGTCGATGCAATGCCCCTGGTCGGCGATGTGACCGATGAAACGGATGTTGAGCGGTTCGCGCGTTCTGCCGCCGAGCGGTTCGGCGGACTCGATATTCTGGTGAATGCCGCCGGCCGGACGCATCGGGGCTGGATTTTAGAGACCCCGTCCGATGAGATTCTTTCCCTTTTCAAACTGAACCTGCTCGGAACCGTTCAGATGACCCGCGCGGCGCTGCCGTATCTCCTGAAGTCGGAGTCGCCCCATGTGGTGAATATCGGCTCGCTCGCCGCCAAGAGCGCTTCGCGCTGGGTCGGCGCCTATCCGATCAGCAAGTTTCCGGTGGCGGCGTTTTCACAGCAGCTTCGCCTCGAAATGAAAGAGAAGGGGCTTCATGTCCTTCTGGTCTGTCCCGGACCGGTGAGGCGGGATAACCCCCGGCTCTATCCGCTCAAACACGCCGAGGGGATTCCCGAGTCGGCGCTGATGCCCGGCGGCGGGGTGAAGGTCGGGAAGATCGATCCGGTCCGTCTGGCCGAAAAGATCCTCGACGCGTGCCGGAAGCGGAAACCGGAACTGGTCGTGCCGGGGAAAGCGCGTCTCCTGTTCGCGCTTCAGCAGCTGTTTCCCCGTCTGGGCGACTGGATCGTTTTGAAGAAAACGTAAAGCGAAAAGGGACGGAACCGGAATAAAAAACTCCCGAAACAAGCGTTTCGGGAGTTTTTTTATAGGCACAGATTACAGGAGTGCGGGAGAGATCAGCCGAGGCGGCTCAGGAGACGCTCCATCGCGGCGTCGAAACGCTGCGGGGTATCGTAGGTGCCGTTGGCGATCTCTTCACGAAGACGGTTGACCAGGTCGTAGCGGATCTCGCCCGATTCGGCGGCGCGTGAAGTTTCGCTCGTCGCGCTCAGATGGCGCGCCGTGGTCGAAATTTCGATTTCGTCTTCGATCGGTTTGTTTTCAACTTCGGCGGGAACCGGCTTGGCGGTAGTTTCAAACTTGGCGCTCTGAATGCCGCGCGCGCTGTTGATGTTGCTGATATTGCTGATACCGTTGATGTCCATTGTTCTCTCCTGTAATATTCAATCCCTGACTCAACTTGCGAACCGAACGGTTCTTTCAGGCCTTCCTTCGCCTGATAAAGGGTATACGCAGGGAAGGGACCATTTTCCCGAAAAAAAATAAAAACTTTTCGGAAAAAGAGATCATTCCCGGCGAGGGGACCTTCGCGAAGAAGCCCCCGACCCGCAGACCAGTAAGCATTATAGCGAAAATACCGATATGTCAAACCCTAAAATCGGCATTGCTCGCAAAAATTGCTTTCCTATCTTTTCTAGACGCTCTATATTGTAGCACTTTTTAGAAATTGTGTCGGGTAAAACGGCTGATTTTTCTTTTTTCAGGTGTGTTTCGGAAAAAACGCACTGATCGGAACCGACTATCGCGAAAAATCACCGGAAAGTCAAGGGGAATATTTCCTTCCCAGACGGCGCGGGTCAGGGGACTGCGGGGCGCGACTCTGGTCAAACGCGCCGGAGGGGGTATAATAACACGGGGCGGTGTCCGGACGAAATGCCGCGCCTCCCATGGGCGTTTGCCGAGTACCAGTCAATGTTTTTGCGGGGAGAACCGATGAATCCGACCTTTGAGAATTACGAGAATCCGCTGATCAGCCGTTACGCCTCACAGGAGATGAGCCGTCTCTGGAGTCCTCAGAGGAAGTTCGGCACATGGCGCCGCCTCTGGTTGGCGCTGGCCGAATCGGAGGCGGAACTCGGTCTGCCGGTTACGCAGGAGCAGATCGCCGAAATGCGCGAACATCTCGACGATATCGATTTCGCCAAAGCCGCCGAATACGAGAAGAAACTCCGGCACGATGTGATGGCGCACGTCCACACGTTCGGCGACGCCGCGCCGAAAGCGCGTCCGATCATCCATCTGGGCGCGACCAGCTGTTTTGTGACCGACAATACCGACGCGATCCTGCTGCGCGATGCGATGCGCCTCATTGCCAAACGCCTGGCGACGGTGATCGACCGGCTTGGCGCGTTTTCGGAAAAATACCGCGACACCCCCTGTCTGGGGTTCACCCACCTGCAGCCGGCACAGCCGACTACCGTCGGGAAGCGCGCCTGTCTCTGGAACTACGATCTTGTCATGGATATGGAGGATCTCGAACACCGTCTTGCCACGATCCGCACGCTCGGGAACAAGGGAACGACGGGCACACAGGCGAGTTTCCTCAAACTCTTTGAAGGAGACCATCAGAAGGTGCGCGACCTCGAAACACTTCTCTGCCGGAAGATCGGATTCGAGCGGCCGTTCGCCGTGACCGGGCAGACGTATCCGCGGAAACTCGACTCCCAGGTCGTCGATGTCCTGTCGGGGATCGCGCAGTCGGCGCACAAGTTCGCCACCGACCTGCGGATTCTCGCGCACCGGAAAGAGATGGAAGAGCCGTTCGAAAAGAACCAGATCGGGTCGAGCGCGATGGCGTACAAACGGAACCCGATGCGGAGCGAGAGAATCTGTTCGCTCGCCCGTTTTGTGATGAGCATTCAGAGCTGCCCGGCAATGACTCTTGCCACACAGTGGATGGAGCGGACACTC
>ONWH01000241.1 GCA_900321495.1 uncultured Planctomycetota bacterium | reverse complement strand
GTCTATAATGTCGGAAAATTTTACGAAAAATACTGTTTCAACGGTTGACAATAATCCGTTTCTCAAATAGAATTATTTATCGCTTATGCCCGTAAGCGTTTGTTGGGACTGTTGTTTTTGTGATTTTCCTTTGGGGAGATGTTCTGCGAAGATTGATAACCTGTTTCCTTTGAGGCTTACAGAAAAATGCCAGGTCTGCCCGGGCTGAATGACAACGAAATCGATTTTCCGTTCGAGTTGGACTTCTCGTCGTCCGATGCGTTCTACACGAAGCTTCGGACCCAGGTCGAAGCGGCGCTCCGGCAGAAACGCCTGATCCGTTCGGTCCGGGTGGGTGACGGCCGCCTTCTGGAGATCGTCATGCTCCACGCCGGCGGCATGACGCTCGACGAAATCGGCCGCAAGTTCGGCGTCACGCGCGAGCGGGTCCGCCAGATCGAGCGGAAGTTCTGGCTCCAGGTCTCCCTCTGCAAAACGCGTTTCGGGCAGCTCGAGTCGATTTTCACCAGAATCCTCCGCCTCGCCGGGGGGTTCGACCGGGTCGACCATCTCGTGAACCGGTTCGTCCGCCATTACGGCTGGAGCGAACGCGAGGTCCGCTATCTGCTCACCCATTTCGTCGAATACCTGTCCGGCGGCTTCGTCTTCGTCGGCGACAATTCCGAATACATCTCGTTTGCCGACAACCTCTGCTGGGAATGCCCCGACTTCAAAAAGCTCGTTGAAGCGACCGTCAAAGAGGTCGAAGAGCATGGCGAGTCGCTCCCTCTCGAAAGATTCGCCAAACTGGTCCGCCGGAAAGTCGACCCGCAGTTCTGCCGCGCGACCGGCCGGAAGAACTGCCGTCCGAAGTCGAACGAGATATCCACGGAGCTTTTCGTCTGGCTCTTTAAAGAGGATCCCGGTCTCCGCGGGTTCAAAGAAAAAATGACGGTCCGGCAGAAGTCGCAGTTCCCCGGACTGAACCGTTCGATCCTCCTGGTCCTGAAACTCGCCAAACGCCCCCTTTCCAAAAAGGAGATTCTCGAAGAGCTCCGCAAGACGTTCCCGAAACATCCGTTTTCGATCAAGCAGATTCAGTCGACCACGTCGAACTCGCCGCAATGCTGCGACCAGATCTTCCTCTGGAACCGGGGCGGGGTCCGGACCGAGACGCTCTACATCCACAAAGACTACATCAAGACCGACCTGCCGGTCCTGAAGACGATCGAAGACATTCTGATCGGCATCGCCGAGCAGGGAACCGTCCCGCAGATCCGCCTGAACTCCCTTTTCAACGAGTATTCAGACGAGTGCATCGCGCAGGGGATCCCGAACGTCTACGCGCTCTTCTCGAGCCTGAAGGTCCGCGCGTGCCCCCGTTTTCTGTTCCAGCGGACCCCCTACATCGGGTTTAAGGGAAACAGCCAGAAGCTCTCGAACGCGAGAATTCTCGAAGAGTTCGTGAAAAACCACGGCCGGACAGTGACGCGGCAGGAAATGCGCGAGTTCGGCCGCACGCTCGGTCTGCAGGACGAGCACATTTCGAACACCCTCGTCCTGGCGAACCTGGTCACGAACCAGGACGGCTACGTCTACCGGCCCGACGCGCCGGAACTGGCCCCCGAATTCACCGACATGGTTCAGCGTCTCATCGAGACCCTCGTCGAGAAGAACTCCATTTCGGTGTTCGACCTTTTCAGCGCCGAGCGCGCGCTTTGCGAACAGCTCGACATCACCGACCCGAAAATGCTCTTTTCGCTGCTGCGCCGCCGCAAGGTCCCCGGAGTCTATCTCCGCTATCCCCAGGTCCAGCGGATCGATCTGGCGCACCATCTGAAACGGCGGAAAGCTTAAAATCAGGGACTTTTGGCTCTGGCGGCTCGGCGAAACCGGCCTGCCCCCCGGGCTCGCCGAATCGATCCGCCGGGAGCTCAAGAAGGCAAAGCAAAAATCCTAACCCCTCCGAAAAAGGAATCAGCAAATGCACAGAGTGAAAAGCGCGTTTTTTCTCGCGATCCTCCTGGCGGTGATCTTTCCGGCGCAAACCGTACTCGCCCAGTCGGCCGAAGAGCTGAAAGAAACACAGAAGGAGATTTACGCCGCATGGACGGCGTATCTCAACTCGCTCAAATCGTTTTCCGGTATTTGGGAAAATCACCTGACGACACCCGGCGACTGGAAAATCGACTCGGTTACCGAGTTTGTCATTGCTCCCCCTTATCTCTCGAGCATCTCGTCTTATACCGATACCGACCTTCATTCCGAGCAGATCTCACTCCTCAATCCGAAGTATTACGCCGTGATCAACTATGACGACCAGAGCCCGGTCCGGTTCCGCGGCAGGGGAATACGGCTCGGCAGCGCCGGCAAAATGGAAGATTCCTACCGGCTCAGAGAGGACTGGTTCGACGGCGACGATTTTGTGCAACGGGTCAGCAAAAGCAAAATGAATCACAGAATTCTCCACATTCTGGGAACCCCGCTCCGCATTCTCCCCTTTTGGCTCCCTAAAATGATGAAGGATGACCGATTCGGGATCAAGAGCATAGAATATCAGCAGAAAGAAAACGAACAGACCGCCGAAATTCTGCTTGCCGAAACCGAACCTGTTGAGGTCAGCTCTCTTTACGAAATTCTTGAACTGAGACTCACACTCATGCCCGACCGTTACTGGCTTCCGGTCAAAGCCGAGTGTCTTCTCATGGACAGGGCGAGCGGCAAAGAAGAAAAGATCTCTTTGGAAAATGAATATGATTTTGCGTTCAGCGTTCCCGTTTTAACCAGGCAGGTGCGGAATGTCGATGGAGAAGAACCGTGTAGCGACATCACAACGATTACCGGCATCAAAGAAAATCCTCCGATTCAACGGAAAGATTTCACACTTTCCCATTACGGGCTGGCGGAACCCAAATTTCCCCGATCCAGCGCCGACTTCGCCCGCCCCCTCCTGATCACGCTCGGCGGAATTCTGATCGCCTTCTCGCTGATTCAGATTTATCGAAAACGGCGGAAGGGACAGGCTTGACTCCCGAGTTCGCCGAGTCGGTCCGCCGGGAACTCACGGCGGCACGGCGCGATTAACGCCGCCGGTCCGGGCCGCGGAATGGCGGCAAAGAGTCCTTGCCGCCCGGCGGAAAACGATTCCGCGCGCCCCGGAACGATGGAACGGTCCCTGAAATGATTTCTGAAATAATCCAATCGTCGGGTTTTCTCCCGTTGCAATTTATGGAATAATAATGTGGCTCTTCGGACTTTTCCGAATTTCTCTTTACATAGGCGCCGGAAATCACTATCATTCCCGCGTGATTTTACAGAAAACGCGGCACGAAACGATGAGATTCCTGACGATGACGGCTCTCGTCCCGCTGGCAATTCTCTTTGCCGCGGGGTGCGGAACCACGAAATTTTCCGATACCACGCGCACGGCGACGGAACAGCTGCTGATTTCGTCGGCGATGGAGGACGCCGTCGACGAATTCAACTTCTACCCCCTGTCCGGCCGGAAAGTCTTTATGAAGTCGGACGGCGTTTCGGCGACCGACAAGGAATATCTCCTGACGCTTCTCCGGCAGCAGCTGGCGGCCAACGGCGTCCTCCTGCAGGAGAAGCAGGAAGACGCCGACTACGTCCTGGAGGTCGCGACCGGCACCGTCGGGACCGACCGTTACGAGCTGATCTACGGCACCAAAGAGACGACCGTTCCCGGCTTCCTGGCGGGGGGCGGAACCGCGATCCCCGAAATCGCGCTGATCAAGCGGACCGACCAGCAGGCGAAAGTGAAACTGACGATGTGGGCCTACAACATCAAGACGGGCGCGATCGTCTGGCAGTCGGGTCAGAAGAACTCGACCTCTTCGGTCCGCGACCGCTGGGTC
>ONWH01000184.1 GCA_900321495.1 uncultured Planctomycetota bacterium | reverse complement strand
CGGCTGGCATAGGCAAGAATCAGATTTCCGCACGCGCCGACGTAATCCTGCGGCGTGAGTCTCCCGGATGCATTTCCCCGATTGGCGTCGAAGTAGTGAATTTCATACTGGTTCGGGTTTGAAGTACTCGGCGTGATTGCGGCAAAACCGAGAAGCTCTCGAATGGCGTAATCGTAATCGCCCGCCCCAAGCCGGATCGTCGAATCGTAATAGGGGATCGTATCCGAATTGGCCAGGCTCAGAACCGAGAACTGGATCTGGCGCAGCAGAGCGAACGCCTCGTCGAACCGGCCGAGTTTAGTCAGAAGCTGAATCTTGAGATAGGCAACCTGGGGCGAGAGGCTCGAATTGCGCTGTTCGATCTGGGCAATGGCGCGCAGACCGTCTTCGTAGCGGTTGAGCCGCAGATAGCAATACGCCTCGTAGCCGAGCGCCTCCTGAATGAGAGCGCTGTTCGCCGAGTCGTTTTCATAGGTGCGGATGAACTGGTCCATCAGACGGATCGCCCCCTCGTAATCTTCCTGCAAGACTTTTAAGTAGGCGCGCTGGATCGAGGCGCGTTTGGCGTAGGGGTAACTCGCGTCCATCGACAGACGGTTGAACTCCTGGTCGGCGCGGGCATAGTTCCCAGCCCGTCCGTCGGCGGCGGCCTGTTCGATGAGACAGACATCGCGGCGGGCACCGTTCGGGAACTTGCTGATGCAGGTTTGGAAATATTCCTGGGCCTTGGCGTAATGGCCGACGTTCGCCTCGCTCACGCCGGCGTAATAGTAGGCGTACTGCAGGTCTTCGCTGTTCGGGAACTCGGCGATAAACTTTTCCAGGCTCGGTATTGCGTTGCGGTAATCCATGAGACTGAAATAGGAATACGCATACTGGAGAAGCGCTTTGCGGTAGACGTCCTCGTTGCGGCCCCGTTTCCCCTGCTGAATGACATAGTTGAGGTGGTCGCGTCCCTTGGCGCCGTCCGAGGCATCGACGTAGCCGCTGCGCATCAGGTAGGCATAGCCGAGAAAGAGTTCGGCATCGTTCCGTTTGGCGGAACGCGGATACCGCTTGATGAAATCTTCAAAGGCGTCGATAACATTGTTCCACGACTGTGTCTTCTGAGGACTGTTTGCCGGGAGCGCCGCCGCCTGAAGATAAAGGTTGTAAGCCGACTGATACTGAGATTGTTCGGACTGGGCGTAAAGAAGCCCCGCCGTCTCAGTGCGGGAAGGGAACAGGGGAGCAAGCCCTGCGGCCACAAGGAAGAAAAAGACTCCCAACAGCGGAAGACCGATCCTGCCGGCTCTGCTCAGAAACCCGGTATGCCGGTGCCGAAAAGTCATAGATATTCCCTCAAATGATTGAATTTTGACTCGTTAAACGAAAATCCCTCTCCCTTATATTACTAAAAATTCAGAAGCATGTCGAGAGGGGTTAAAAAAGATGGGAAAAAGGGAAAGTTTTGAGAAAAGCGGAAAACGATAAAAGACGGGACGCGCTCCTTCTTGCTTCGCGCGTCCCGTCTTCATACCCGGTCAGGGATGATTCATTCCATCGCCGCCTGCACGTCCTGGTTTTCGTGAGGTGTGCCGACCGCATGGAGATGGTCTTTGTCGATGTAAATCACTTCCGAGCCGTCCAGCTTGCGGATCGTATAGGGAATCGGCCAGCCGACACGGATCGTCTGCTCATAATAAATGGTGCACTTATAGTGGGTGTGGTGAACCTGAACCGGACCGGTCAGCGGGAAGAAGCGGGGCGGGTCGACGTAGTCGGAGATCAGTTCTTTGATGATCTTGACGTTGTTTCGGTACCGGGTTTCAAGGAACGGAATACCGCCGCTGTTCGGCTTCGCCTTCTCGAGCAGGCGCATCACCTCGTCATCGGAAGGTTCGTCGAGTCCTTCCGGAATATCTTCAACGATCGGAGGCAGAACCGGAATCTGGCCGTAACGATCCTTTTCGAACGCCATATCCTCGTACGCACCCTGGAAATAGGGGCTGACAGGAACCGGAATACTGAAGATGCCGAGCGAAGGGCCGGGGATTCCGATGCAGCCTGAAACGAAGAGGAGCGCGGAAGCAAGAAATCCGCAGCTCACCAATCGAAAGCTCAATTTTCTCATTTCATCATCCTTGACCATTATCTGCGGAGACCCCTTGCGGGGGCTCCTTATGCGTGTCCTTCGTTATATTCGGCAAATTCGATACCGGCAGTGAATGTGAAATTCACGATTTTGCGGATTTTTCAAAAAAAACCGGTTTTAATAAGTGGTCGATTCCGTCCCGTTGGGAGAGATAACGATGTTCTTTCCCGCGGGCATCGGCCGGATTGCGATGGTGTACTCATTTTCCAGAAGGAACTTTTTCACTTCGCGCAAAAGGCCGAACGAATCGGGATAGACCGACAGTGTGATTACGCTTGTCGGGCGCAGGTAGAGCCCCAGTCTCTGCCGGAAGAGGGAACCCTCCCGGAGCGCCTCGTCCCACGTCTCGCCGATCTCTGCCGACGGGACAAATTCCCCTTCGTCGAAGACAACGTTCATCATCGTTCGCCCGTCATCGGTGCGGACTTTATGCAGCGAACCGCGGAACCGGAACAGGTAGCCGTCATAGGGGCCCATCTGGTCTTCGAACGTTCCCTTTTCGAAATTGCGGAGCGTTCGGAAATATCCCCGGACCCGTTCGGCGAAATAGCCGATCGGCACATGCGAAATTTTTCCCCCGCGCAGGGCGAAGACCCCTTCGCTTCCTTCAACCTTCTTGGTGAGCGGGGTCGGCATATTTTCGAGAAGTTTCGGTTTCGGACGGGCATGCGCCAGACGGTCCGCCTCCCCCCGGAGCCGCTTGGTTTCGGAATCGAGTCGGCGGAGTTCCGATTCCCGTCTCAGCCGATCCTGCTCGGAGGCGGATTTTTCGTTTCCCGCCTTTTCGATGGCCGCCTCGGCAGCGGCGATTTCGGCAGTCAGGTCCCTGTATTCGGCCTCGGCTCCCACCGCCTCGTTTTTGACATTGAGCATTTCGGCGTTGAGCCGGTCGACCTCGGCTTTGAGCTGAGCTCCCTCCTCACGGAGACGGACGAACTCCCTGATCGACGCGACACAGCGCGTCTTCTCGGCAGCGATCGGCTTGGTTTCGCCGCGCGGTGACCCGGCGGCCGCCAACAGGAGCGGCGCCGCCGGCTCGGTACCGGTGATTTCGGCCTCTTCCCCCTTCGTCTGTCCGGCGGGGGGGGGCTCGACCACACTTCCGACCCGGACACCGGCGACCATCACCAGGATGATCATGATTCCGACCATATTCGAGATGATATCAAGAAACGAGTCTTCCCCGCTTTGGGGTGCCCGGTCGCCGGTGCGGCGTGCGTATCGTCTCATGGCGCCTCCCGATTGATCCGTTCGACGCGGACGCGCTGCGACCGCATCAGGGTTTCGAGCCGTACGGCGGTCTCTTCCCCCTCCGGCGCGGTCTGAATCCGTATCCAGGGAGACCAGTACATATTCCGACCCGCGGCGTGCCAGCCGCGGACGATCGCCACGATGGATTTCAGTATCTCCTGCTGATCGGAATCGCTGCGCAGGGGGACCTGTCTGGCGTTCCGAATTCCCGCCTGAGCCGGGAAGATCACGTTCCCCTCTTCGCAAATCACGGTAATCGGCCGTTCGATTGCGGTCTGAGTCGGTTTTTTGAACTCCTCGGCGAGGTTGATCTCCCGTTTGTCCCGTTCGGCCTTCACCCGCGGCTCTTTCGGCGTGCCGTCTGTACCGGACGGTTTCTCTCCGCTGCGGACGGCGGAATCGGCTCCGTCGGCGGAAGGGGCGGTTTCCCCCTGATCCCCGGAGAGGAATGCGGTGTTTCCGACCGTCTGCCGCGGATCGATGGATTCGCCTCCGTTCTTTTCTCCCGTTTCGGAGGGGGAGAGTTCGGCAAACGGTGTCGCCGGCGTTTCGGCGGCCGGCGCGCTGTAGGGTGTGTCCCCCTGCGCGAAGGGAATCGGTTCGGAGCCCGCGCTTTCGGCGGCGGCTGACGTACCGCTGATCCCTTCACCGGCCGGAAGAGCCGGTTCGTCCGAGCCGGCAGGAGTATCCGCCGCCATGCCGCCCATCGGCGCACCGCTTCCCGCTGCGGCGGTCTCCAAGGAGGCGGTTTCCGCCCCGGCGGGCTCGCCGCCGGTCATTTCCTCCGCGGGATCGGCGAGGAGTTCCTCGTCCGAAACGAGCGGAGTCGTTCCGGCGTTGGGAGAGGATTTCCCCTGCGTTCCGGCGTCAATGCCGCCGGGGCTGATTCCGGCCTCGGAAGTGTAACTCTCACCCGAAGGTGCGGAGAGATAGCCTCCGCTTTCCGCCGAGGGAATCCTGTTTGCCATCGATCCGGCCGTGCCGCCCAAAGAAGCATCGGAAACGTCCGTGTTTCCGTAACCTTCACCAGCCGCTCCGCCGTGATGGAGTCCGGCCGGCTCGCCGCTCTCTCCTCCGACCGCACCGCTTCCGTCGCCGGGGGAATCGAGCCGGGCATACGGTCCGAGCTGGGACGCCAAATCGCCGCCGGTTCCGGTACTGAAGCCTCCTTGAGCGGGTTCCTCATCCGGTTCGATGAGCCGGGCCTGCTTTCCGTTGGCCTCCAGTTCATTCAGAATCGCCGCGATCGGTCCGGCCAGCCGGGCTCGCGCCATTGCGACCTGTTCTTCCACCCGCCGGCGGAGTTCCGGATCGGGGCGCGGGTACTCGATTTCGGCATCGCTTTCAACGAACTCGTAGCCGAACTCCCCTCCCCACGAAGCGAGCGCCGATTTGGCGATGTAATACGTCTGCGCCGATTCCGGTTTCAGGATGAGAAGGGGGTAGGGTTCGTTTTCACTGCTTCCCTCTCCCGTCTCAATGAAATACTGCCGAGCCGCGCGGAGTCCCGCGTCGAACGGGTTCCCCGGATATTTCGCCACCAGAAAATCTTCGGGAACGAACTGAACGCGTTCGGGCATGAGGCGGATCCCGTTTTCGTCGCATTCGACGTAGATCGGACGACGGAACGTTCCCGTTTTCCCCCGGTACGGGAGAATGGCGTAGGTCGTTTTTTCATCCGCCTCGGCGGCCTTATTCCGCAGCCCTTCAATCTGCCGGTTCAGTTCGGCGATCTCTTCGGCTTTCGCGTCAATCTCCTTTTGGAGCGAATCGCTCTCCGGTTCCGATTCCCGCGAGAGGTCCGCCGCCCGCTGATTCAGCTCGACCAGTTCCGTCACCAGGTTGTTGATTTCCTTTTCCGCTTCGGCGAGGCGCGCCCGTTCCGCCGAAAGCTCGTCCTGCGTCCGGTCACGCACCCCTTTCAGTTCCGAGAGGAACCATTCCGCCGATTCACGCTGCATTTCCAGCTCGTCGGGGTCGATCTCGCCGTTTGCCTCACGGAACTGCGCATAAAGCTTTTCATCTTCGGCCGAGAGTTTCTCTTCCGGCCCGGCAGACCGTGTTTCGGACGGCACCGGTCTTTCTTCGGTCAGGCCGCGCATCGCGGCTTCGGAAAAGAGCGGATCGGCATCGGCGGGGGAAGCGGCAGCGGCTTCTCCGGTGGCCGTATCGCGGCTGATCACCACCAGGAGCATGATAAGCATTCCCATGGTACACAGAAGAACCGCCAGGAACGGAAAGAGGCTGACGGTCGGACCGCTGTCGCGTCGGGCACGCTGCGTGCGTCTCATGCCGATTTCTTTTTCCCCCAGAATCCGATACCGAGTTTCGGTGTGCGAACCGAGTAGGTCGGCGTTTCCGCCTCTTCATCGCCGTCTTGCGGCGCCGGTGTGCAGCCGCCGCGCAGCGGAATCGATTCCGGTTCGGCAAACCGTCCCTTTGTCTTCTCAATCAGTGAGGCGAGCCGTGAGGCTGCCTCTTCGCCGCCGGGCCCCTTCAGTTTTCCGTTGAGCAGATGAATCACGGCGGACAGCTCGTTGACCGTCTCGGTGAAGCTTCCGGCTTCGGCCAGGGAGCGGAGATTCTGGTTCAGACGCTCTTCGAGCCGCGCGATCTCGCCGTTGGCATGCAGCAGCTCGCGCACGACTTTCGTCTCTTCGATCATCTGGCCCCGCAGGTTCGAAACCTCTTCCAGATGTTCGCGCATCGAGTGGAGCACCGGCGAGATGATTTCTCGGAAAAATTCCTCTTCTCCCCGGCTGATCATGTCGGCGTGTTTCCCGAGACTTTCGCCGAGTGCGTCATTAAGCGAAATCCGGATCTGTTCGGCGCCGTTTTGGATGATTTCACCGCTCTGCTTTGCGGCGGCGGTCATCGCCTCTTCCCAGATTTCGGTCTGCCGGCGCATCACCTTGTCGAACGACTCAACCATCGATTTAAGAATCCGGCGGCTCGCTTTGAGCTCTTCCTCCTCAAGCGGCGAGGAGGCGGGACGGAACCGGCCGTGCAGTTCGCGGTCGACCAGAGTGTCGACCCGGGCGAAAAATTTCGATTCGCTCCGCTGTACAAAGTACTG
>ONWH01000026.1 GCA_900321495.1 uncultured Planctomycetota bacterium | reverse complement strand
CTTCGTGATCTGAATTTCGGACCCGTTGAGGAGGATCGTCTTTCCGGCGAGTTCCGGCGCGAAGGTGACGGTGTCGCCCTCTCCGGCGGCGGCGACCGCCTCGCGCAGAGAGATCCGGCTGTCGGCGCTGTTCCAGCTTGCCGGATCAGCGGTTGTGTTCACGACCCAGACGGATGCCCCGACGGTTGCCGGAACGGCGGCGCTCTGTCCCACCATGACGGCAAGCAGGGTTCTTTCTTCGAGAGATTCGAGACGGAGTTTGCGGGAACGTGCGAAACGGCTCATAACGGACTCCTCTGCTGAGAGAAAACGGCAAAACGGTTCGATTACGGGTAAAAGGTTAAAAATTCAGGGGTTCGGCTCATTTCGGCCACGCACGGATGAGGAACCGGTATCCGCAAACGGACAGGAAAACCGGAAATGAGCGCGGGGACGCAAAAATGTCCGAACGACCTGACAGTGTCATTTTAACAGCAAAAGGCGGTCGTGCAAGAGACAAGCGGGGCAATATGGCGAAAGTTCGGCGTTGATCGGCTTTGGGAAACCGAAATTGGCTCTTTTCGGCACGCTTGTTTCCCGTTATAATGCTCATCGGGCCGCGTTCCGTTTTTGACACGCCCTGTTAACGCCGGTCTTTTCGGCCGATTGTTTATTCTGACAGGAATTCTGATATGCCGAATCCGTTTTCCGGAAAAACCGCTCACCGCTTCTACAAGTGGGAACTGCTTCTCCTCCTTTTTCTCGCGTATTTCTTTCATCAGGCCGACCGCGCCATCTTCGGCGTGGTGACGACTGATATTCAGAACGATCTGGGACTGTCGAGTACCCAGATCGGCGCGGCGCAGACCGCGATGTTTCTGACGCTGGCGATTATGGTGCCGATCGCCGGATTCGTCGGGGACCGGTTCAATAAAAAGTGGATCATTACCGGGAGTATCCTCTTCTGGTCGGTCGCGACGATGCTGACCGGCTGGGTCGGGGGGTTGCTGGGAATTATCTTTATCCGGAGCATCGCCACCGCCGGGAGCGAGTCGTTCTACGCGCCGCCGGCCGTTTCGCTGATCGCCGCGTGGCACAAGAATACGCGGTCGATCGCGCTTTCGGTCCATCAGGCCGCGCTCTATATCGGGATGATCACCAGCGGCGCCGTCGCCGGGTGGATCGCGATGAAATACGGATGGCGCGTCGCGTTTTACGCGTTCGGCGGTGTCGGTTTCCTGGTCGGCGTCTCGTTCATCTTCCGTCTGAAAGGGGTGCCTGTAGATACCGGTACGGCGGGGCCGGCGAAAGACGTCGAACGCGACGCCGCGATACGCTTCAAACCCATTTCGGTCCGGCAGACGATTCGGCGGCTCGTCTCGACGCCGTCGGTTCTTCTGCTGACAACCGGTTTCGTGGCGATCGTCTTTGTCAATAACGCGTACCTCTCGTGGGCGCCGAAGTTTCTGCAGGAAAAATTTGAACTGACCCCCGCCGCCGCCGGGACGAACGCGATGTTCTGGCATCACATCGCCGCGCTGGTGTTTATCATGATCGGGGGCGCGCTCTCGGACCTGATGGTCCGCCGCGCGCCGCGGTTCCGGGTCGGGCTCCAGTGCGCGGCGATGCTCGCCGGCGCGCCGCTGATCTTCCTGATGGGAAAGACCGGTTCCCTTTCGGTCGTCTGCGCCGCAATGTTCCTGTTCGGCGCGATGCGGGGGCTTTACGAGGCGAATACGCAGGCGTCGATCTTCGATGTGGTCGAGCCGCGGATGCGCTCGTCTCTGGTCGGAATGATGATTATGACCGCGTTTCTGATCGGATCCCTTTCGCCCCTCATGCTCGGAAAGCTCCAGGATGTCTACGGGCCGGCCGACGGGCTGTCGCGCGGGTTCGTGATCCTTTCCGGGACATGGGTGCTGGGCGGGCTCGCCGTGTTGGCGTGCGCGCTCTTCACGTTTAAACGGGACCGTATTATCGAAAATTCATAACGGGGAAACACAGTATGGAAAAGATGACGCCGGAGCAGCGGGCCGATCAGTTTATCCGCGACGAGAAGCAGTTTCAGCTCGGCTTTCTGATCACCGAGCAGTCGCACCCGAAGACGCGCGGGCTCTCGGACGCGCTGGCCGAAGAAACGCAAAAGGGACTGGCGATGCTCTATTCGGTCGATGACGATATTCCGCCGGTCCTGGAGAGGGTGATCGCGTCGGAACCGTTCGCGAAACTGGCCGCTTCGATGAAGCGTTCGCTCGCCGGGGGCGGGCGGATCATCTTCAGCGGCTGCGGGGCGACGGGCCGTCTGGCGATCCTGCTCGATGCGGCGAACCGGCGGTTCTGGACGGAGGCGCTCGCGCGCTGTCCCGAACTGGCGCGAAAGTGCGGCGGGTGGCTTGAAGCGACCGGCGCGGTGATGACCGGCGGCGATTACGCCCTGGTCAAGTCGGTCGAGTCGTTCGAGGATTACGCCGCGTTCGGGTACCGGCAAATGAGCGAAAGGAATCCGGCACCCGCCGATACGGTCGTGGCAATCAGCGAAGGGGGAGAGACGTCGTCGGTGATCGGAACGATCCACGCGGGACTGGACGCGGGGGCGGAAACGCATTTTCTGTTTAACAATCCCGCTTCCCTGATGGCGGAAAGGATTGTCCGGTCGCGCGAGGTGATTGAGGATCCGCGGGTGAACGTGATCGATCTGACGACCGGACCGATGGGGATCGCCGGATCGACCCGGATGCAGGCGACGACGATCGAAATGCTCGCCGCCGGGGCCGCGTTCGAGAAGGCGCTTTTTGAGGCGGCGCGGGAAAGACTGACCGCCGGCGAACTCGCCCTTTTGGGGATGGAAGAGCGGACTCCGGAAAAGACCGCCGCGGAGTTCCGGACCCTTCTGGCGCAGCTCAAGAGTGCCGAGAATCTGAAAACCGCCGCGGACTACATCGACTTTGAGGCGGAAATCTACGGCGCGGGGGGGCGTGTGACTTATTTTGCCGACAAGGCGATGATCGACATTTTCACCGATACGACCGAACGCTCGCCGACGTTTAAAATTCCGCCGTTCCGCGCGGATAACGATACCGTCTCGCCGGCGCCGTGGGCGCTGGTGAAGGACCCGCGTCACGATTCGGTAACGGCATGGAAGTCGATCCTTTACCACGAGCCGAACTGTATCTCGTGGACTCCGGAGGAATACCGGCAGATGGGAGCCGCCGAGTCGATTGTTTCGGATCCTCCCAAGATCGGGGTTGAAGAGCTCTACAGGTTTCAGATCGGGAACGAGCCGGATCCTTCGCGTACCGAGGTGTCGCCGAATGCCGCGGTCGCTCTCCTTTTGGGAAGCGAGGGGGCGGTGCATACCGCCGAACCGCAAAGCGAGTGGCGGCGGGCGTATGACGCGCAGACGGGCGGGTATCAGGTAAAGGGCGTGCTGGCGATCGGCGGATCGGCGCCGAAACCGGACGGGTTCGGCCGTGTGTTCCATATTGACGCCGATCTGCCCGCCACGCCGCTGGATCTGTTCGGTCATCTGGCGCCGAAACTGGCGCTGAACAACATATCGAGCGCGACGATGGGGAAACTCGGGCGGCTGTCGAGCAACTGGATGGCTCACGTCGCCGCGTCGAACAAGAAGCTGATCGACCGGAGCATCCGGCTGGCGGCGGAACTGGGGGGCGTCGATTACCGGACCGCGGCGATCGAGTTCTTTCGGACGCTCGACGAACTCGCCGGGCTCCCGCCGTCGGAGGCGGGGACGATCTCGCCCGCCGCACGCGCCGCGCGGAATCTGCGGCTTCGAAACGGAGCGCCCCGTGACTGAGAATGGGAACGGGCGGGCGGTTCTCTACCCGATCGCCAGCGGCAGCAGCGGCAACGCGGTCTTTGTCCGGTGCGGGGATGTTTCGTTTCTGGTCGACTGCGGCGTGCCGGCGTGCAGAATTGAAAAGGCGCTTGCGGCGCTGGGCGAAGACCCGGCGGAACTTTCATTCGTTCTGATTACCCACGCGCACTCCGACCATACCTGCGGGCTCGCCGTGATGGCAAGCCGGTATCACCTGCCGATTTACGCGACCTGCGGAACGTGGGATCTGATCCGGTCGGACAAACGGGTCGGAAAGATCGCGCCGGAATGCCAGCGCGAGTTCGCCGCTTCGCCCGAACCGGACGAAGCGGACGGTTCGGTCCGGATCACCGCGTTTTCGACCTCGCACGACGTGCCCGATTCGGTGGGATACCGGATTGAGTACGCCGGCCGCGCCGCGGCGATCGCCACTGATCTGGGATATGTCTCGCTCGACGTGAAGGCCGCGCTCGACGGCGCCGACGTGGTGCTCCTCGAATCGAATCACGATCCCGACATGCTCCGCGACGGGCCGTATCCGGCCTTTCTCAAAAACCGCGTGGCGGGGAACCGCGGGCATCTCTCGAATTTCGCCGCCGGGCGGTTCGCCGCCGAACTGGTGGCCCGCGGAACGCGGCAGATCATCCTGGGGCATCTGAGCGACAAGAACAACACGCCGCGCCTGGCGCTTGAAACGGTGGCCGAGCAGCTCCAGCGCGCCGGAATCGACCCGCAGCGCGATGTGCGGCTTCTTTTGGCGCGCCGCGGCGAGCCTTCGGAAGCCGTGCTGTGGTAGGTGTGTAAACAATCGGGAATCGAAAGGAATGATATGGCCGATGTCATCCTCTATACCGACGGCGCGTGCAGCGGAAACCCCGGACCGGGCGGGTGGGGGTTCATTATGGTTCATCCGGCGTCGGGCAAGGAGCTTGCCCGCAGCGGCGGCGAACCGCTCACGACGAATAACCGGATGGAACTGATGGCGGTGATCGAGGGGCTTTCAACGCTCAAGCGCCCCTGCTGTGTCGAGGTGGTCAGCGACAGCTCGTATGTCCTGAACGGTCTTTCGAGCTGGATGGCGTCGTGGAAGAAGAACGGATGGCGCCGCCGTGAAGGGAAGTCGTGGAAAGAGGTGAAAAACGTCGACCTCTGGCAGCGGCTCGACGGGCTGATGCAGATATACGACTTGAAGTTCACCAAAATCAAGGGGCATGCCGGGCATCCCCAGAATGAAGAGTGCGACCGTATGGCGGTGGAAGAGTCGCGCAGATTCTTACAGTCTTAGTATTCAGTCGCGGAGCGGTCTTTTCGACGCGAGATATGCGCCGCTTCGAAGCTCCTTTGAGGAGAGTTCCGCCAGGAGCGTTTCGATAATGATGCGCGGCTCGATCCGCTGCCCCCCCTTGAGGTCAAGATCGGCCTGCAGAAGAAGGTTGGCCAGGCGCGCGCCGCGATGCCGGCCGAGCTGTTTCATGAGACTGACCGGGTGTTTTCGGTCGGTCGGCTTCAGGGAGAAGGGGGCGTAGATTTTCGCGCCCTTGACCGCATCGGAAAGGAGCGCGCCCGGAGACTGTTTCGGAGTGCTGTGTTCTCCGTCGAGAAAGAGTTCGGTGGCGACCCAGTACTTTCGGAGAACCGCCCCCATCTGCGCCAGGACGGCGATCGGCTGTTCGCCGGACGCCAGGAGGACTTCGAGCTGGTGGATTGCCTTCGGGAAATCCCCGGCCAGTGCCAGCGCGATGATGTCCCACGCCTTTTGAAGCCGCCATGAGCCGACGTTCCGTGAAACGAACTCTTCGGTCAGTTCGCCGCCGGGGGGGATCAGAAGGGCCAGCCGCTGTATTTCGCCGTCGAGAATGCCCGGCTCATCTCCCAGAAGACTGATCAGCAGGCGAAGAGCGCCGACTTTGGCGGTTACCTTGTGCGTTTTGACCCGGCTTTTGAGCCAGTCGACCAGCTCGTTTTCGCCGGGCTGTTTCGCTTCGATCAGGAGACCGTCCCTGTCGACCGCCTTGTAGAGGGCGGATGTTTTGATCAGCGTCCTGACCTGGAGAAGGAGAAGCCCGACCTTCGACGGGGCGGTCAGGTAATTGATGAGCTTATCGCGGCAGCCTGTGACAAAGCGGTCGGCGTCGGTGATGCGGACCAGACGGACATCGCCGCCGAACATCGGCGGCGACGAGAGTTCGAGGACAATGTCGGCGAAACGCAGATCGGCGCTGCCGTCATGTTCGATATACGAGAATTCGGCGCCCTCTTCGGTCAGAACACGGCTGCGGAAAAGTTTGAACGATTCGGCGCGGAGAAACGCCTCGTCGCCGTAGACGACGGTGACCGGGGGGCGTTCGGGAAACTTTTCCGGATGGGAGAGGTATTCGACGGTGGTGGTCTGCATGGCGCGCTTTTCAGAGGGAGAGTATCTCCCGGATCACCGGTTCGAGTTTGTCCGCCTGCCGGAACATTCCCAGGTCGTTTAGATGGGACGAGTCCATCGTGGCGTCGTAGTCGATGTCTTCGCCGATCAGGTTCTCGTGACCGAGCCAGTAGACCCCGGCGTTTTTCGCCGAGAAGGTTTCGTACGCTTCACGCAGCGCTTCGGTCTGCTCCCGGCAGTCGGCGGCAAGGGCTTTTTTGATGTGGGTGTTCGCGTAATACCGGCCGTCGACGATCAGAATCGGCGTTTCGGGGTGCGCCGCGCGGATCGTTTCAAGGAAGGGGAGCGCCCGTTCTCGGATCAGGGGAGCGTTCATGTTCGGGACCGCGTCGATCACAAAGAGGGCCGGGTCGAGTGTGGCGATCATTTCGGCCATTTCCGGCTCCATGCGCGCCGAGCCGGAGAAGCCCAGATTGACGAACGGAACGTTCAGACGGCGCGAGAGCATCGACGTGTAGACGTTTCCCGGATGGGAGCAGCAGCCCCCCTGGGTGATCGATGTGCCGTAATAGACGATCGGTTTGGCCGCCATCGGCGCAACCGCGTGGAATTCGGCGTCTTCGGCGACCCCGATCGAAAGGGCTTCCACCCCGTTGTAGAGCGGAAGGTAGAGCTGGTAGTCGCGCATTTCGCGGCCGAGTCCGTCGATCAGAACTTTAGTGTCTTCCTGGTTTGTCGGCATCGTACAGGCCGCCCAGCACCATTTCCCCCCTTCGAGCGCGTAGAGATCGAGTCCGCTCACGCCGGTGGCGGGCATGTGGGGCATCGCCAGGTTGCCGCTCAGAAGGGTGTACTTCACCCGGATCGAGTCGGCATCGGTTCGGAACCGGACCAGAAGACCGGCGGTGTCTTTTCCCAGACCGCGGACCCCCTGCGGAATCTTTTCGGCGAACGCGTCGGGAATCCGGTCAAACGGACGGGCTGTTTCCGTCCAGCCTTTCCCCTCGGTCGGCCAGTCGGCGGCGTTGTACCAGGCGATTCCGTCTTCGATCGCGGGGGTGACGGCCACGTCTTCCGCGGAAAGAAGGGTGCTGAATCCTAAGACGAACAGGACGAAAAAGGCATAAACCGGGCGCATGGCTTCCCCCTTGCTGGTTATTCGGTTGATTTCGGCGGCAAAAGAGCGCGCCGCCGGCACGGAATCCGGCGGTACGCGCGGAACGGGTGTAAAAGAAAGGCGGTTACTTCGCCCGGCCGAGGAACTCGCCCGAACGGGTGTCGATTTTGATGATCTCGCCGTTTTCGAGATATTCGGGAACCATCACCACCAGGCCGGTAGCCGTTTTGGCCGGCTTGTTCCGGTTCGTGGCCGAGTTGCCGCGCGCGGCGGGATCGCATTCGACGACCTGCATTTCGACCGTAACCGGAAGCTCAATGGCGACACAGCGGTCCTCGTAGATCAGCGCGTAGATCCCTTCGAGCCCTTCCGAGACGTACTTCATCTCTTCTTCAACATCCTCTTTCGGGATGTTGTACATGTTGTAGTCCTGCTTGTCCATGAAGTAGACGTCGCTTCCGTCGGCGTAGCTGAACTGGACTTCCCGCTTTTTGAAATCGGCGTCCTGGAAGTTGTCGGTTCCCTTCGTTTTAAGGTCGACCTTGTCTTTGGTGATCAGGTTTCGGCAGCGGAATTTGTAGAGGGTCGCCGCGCCGCGTGCCGACGGGGTCTGAACCTGGACGTTTTCAACGATGATCGGGGCGTCATTGTAGACGATAATGTCGCCGCGCTTCATATCTTTCGCGATCATAAAAATCTCCGAATCTGAGTTGCGTTGATACGGTAACGGGATAAACCTGGTATGACGGAATTATACCCGCCGGAAAGAAGAGCGCAAGCTTGAGCGGCTCGGGGTGAGGGATTTTCGCTGAAAATAGAGCGAACCGGAATAATCGGTTTCGTTATCGGAAAAATTTGAGCAAGAATCAATGGTTTACTTGAAAAAGAAAAACCGGGGGATATAATGTAGAAAATGGGGTTTTCTCATTTTTCGAGAGATTATTCCGGGCGACAAGCAGATGTCTGACCGCGATGCGTCGGCGCGGGACAAGCCTTAGACAATATGTTCCAGGCGGTAAAACAAAATGACTGACAACGATCCTCCCGTTAAAACCGAAACCGACCCTTCCGTTCCCGAAGGAAAGCCGCGGATTCAGCCGTTGGACGAATCTCTCCTGGGCGAGTCCGCCTCGCCGATGGGACGGCGGAGCTATTACTTCTTCCGTTCCCTCCTGTACGGGTTCCTCTATTTCGTTCTGGTGATGGCTCTTCTGCTCATCCTGACCCTGATCGGCATCGGTCTCTGGGTGAAGCAGTGCCGCAAGACGATCTCACCGCACCAGGCGCAGAAGGCGCATAACGTCCAGCTGACAGGCTGGCTGGCGTTCAACGATATGCAGAAGCAGACCCCGGAAGTCCGGAATCGGCTGGTCCGCAAATACGAGTATCGCCTGAACCTGCTGCAGAAGTCGGATATCAACTCGCCGGTCGTAATGAAGGCGATCCCCTATATCAAGCAGGCAGCGCAGGAATACCTCCAGAAGCGGGACGAAAAGATCGTTGCCCAGGAGACGGCGGCGCGCAAAAACGCGATCGCCCGCCCCGATTACCGGATCACATCCGGGCCGGAGTCGGGCCGGTTTATCCTGACCGACGAGATTCGGCCGACCGATGCGCTCGTCGAAGAGATTCAGCGCCGCCGCGATGAAATCAAGCAGGAGAGGGACAAGAACCCTCTGGCCTACCACGAGAGCCAGATTGAGTCGAATATCCGGACGCTTGCCAAAGAGTTCTTTATCCGCCAGATGGTGATTTACGACAACCGGCCCGACGACGGGAAGGTTGCCGCGATCCTCGAAAGCGCGCAGTCTCTGAACCACTTTTCGGAACTCTACGACAAGGCGCGTACCGAGCTGGGGCTCCCCCCGCAGGGGACGGTCGAGCAGATCCGCGACCTGAACCATATCGTTGCCGGATGGCTTGACAATACCACGCCCGACTATCTCGCCCGTCTCTACTGGTTCAAGGACGTGATGGTGGCGGTCATGGCCGCCGAGCGGGGAGGGGGAGATCCCGCCGCCGCCGCCGAGCCGCTGATCACCCATGTCGCCGCGTCGGAGAAAAAGCCGGGACTCCTGAAAGGGCTTCTCGACAGTGCCCGCGCGAAAGACAACGGCGGCGCTAGAGAAGAAAACGCCGCCGGGGGGGAAGATGCCGGCCGGACCGGCGGGGCGTCCGATGACGAAGAAGAGCCGGCCGAAGAGCCTGATTTCTTCTAGGGGCGGTTCCCCTGTCAAAGGGAGAGTTTTAGGGAGTCTTTCCGGGGGGAAACCGCGCGGTTTCCCCCTTTTTTTCGGTTCCGAACGCTCCTTTCGCGCGGCCGCTCTCCCTTCCTTTTTTGCGAAAAAAGAATAGAATGAGGTAGCGTGTATTTTCGATTTTTCCACGCCCGTTACGGCGTTGGAAAAGGTTCCCCTTTCAGGATGCCGGTCCATGCGGGCCGGGGTTCGCGGAAGAGTCAGCCGTTAAGTTACAGGATTTCAGCACTATGTCAGAACAGACACTACAAGCGCCGACCGTGTCGGTCAATACCAAACCGGTTATCTGGGGTTTGGTGATTCTTTTCATTCTCTACGTTGCGGCCCTGGCGGCCGGCATTCCGCAAAAGTGGACGGCCGCCTCCAATACGCTTCATCATGCCGAAGAGGTCGCCGAAGAGGCCGCCGCCGAGCAGGAAGCGGCCGGTCACGCCGACGTGAAGGCTCCCCCGCTCTGGGCGGCGATTCCGTTCTGCGTTCTGCTCCTCTGTATCGCGGTTCTCCCGCTGATCCCCGCGACCGAGCATTTCTGGGAGAGCAATCTTCACCGTTTCTACATCGCGGCGGGGCTGGGGCTGATCGTCCTGCTCTATTACGCGTTTATGCACGAGTCGCCGGTCGCGCTCCACTGGCCGGCGCACGATGTGGTTGACGGCGCGCTTCCGAAAGCGGGAGCGATTTTCGTCAACGCGATCGTCGGCGAGTATATTTCGTTCATCGTGCTCCTCTTTTCGCTCTTTACGATTACCGGCGGGATTCGGATCTCCGGCGACCTGAAAGCGACTCCGCTTCTGAACTCGGTCATTCTGGCGATCGGCGCGATTCTGGCCAGTTTCATCGGAACGACCGGCGCGGCAATGCTCCTGATCCGCCTTCTGCTCGACACCAACAAAGAGCGGAAATATAAGGTTCATACTGTGATTATGTTCATCCTGGCCGTCTGCAACTGCGGCGGCTGCCTGCTGCCGATCGGCGACCCGCCCCTTTTCCTGGGGTATCTGCGCGGGGTGAACTTCCTCTGGACGTTTAACCTCTGGCCGATGTGGCTCTTTGTGAACGCGATCCTGATCGGGTTCTACTT
>ONWH01000136.1 GCA_900321495.1 uncultured Planctomycetota bacterium | reverse complement strand
GCCGAACAGGGGGATCCCGACGCGCAATCGAACCTGGGGACCTGCTACGAGGCCGGAAACGGCGTCAAGCAGGACAAGCAGGAAGCGGTCAAATGGTACCGCAAGGCCGCCGAACAGGGGGATCCCGACGCGCAATGCAATCTGGGCCGCTGCTACGCGAACGGGGAAGGCGTCCGGCAGGACACGGAAGAGGCGGTCAAGTGGTTCCGCCAGTCCGCCGGGCAGGGAAACAAAGACGCCAAAAAGGCCCTGAAAGAGCTCGGCGCGGAATAAGCCGCCGCGGCACGCGGCCGGACTTCCGCCCTACGCCGCCGCCTTCAGCCGGCGGGCGATCCCGTCGGAAACAACGCGTGTATCGCGCGTGATTTCGCCGAACGAAAGGACCGGCAGATCGGGGAACTTCCCTTCGGTCAGCGCGCGGATCGCCGGGCGGACGGCGTCGCCGACCAGAAGGACCGGCCGGCTGCGGTAGGCAAGCGCGTTTTTGAGTTCCTCCGCAAGGAGATCGAGAATCTCGTTCGAGTCGTCGGGCGCCAGGTTCAGCCGGACCTTGTCCTGTGTGACATCGCTCCCCGCGGCGACCTTCTCTTCGAGTTCCGGGTCGAGCATCAGGACGAAGAGCTCGCCGTCCTCGTTGCGGTACTGCCCGCAGAGGGTCCGCGCCAGACGGCCGCGGACCTGTTCGGTCAGATAGATCGGGCTGCGGCTGCGGGGCGCCTCGTCGCCGAGGACTTCCAGAATCGCTCCGAGCTGGCGGATCGGAACCTCTTCGCGCAGCAGGCGCTGAAGAACCGCCTGGACCTCGCCGAGGCTGAGGATTTCCGGCACCACCCCGTCGACCGCCTTCGGCTGTTCGGCACGGAGCCCGTCGAGAAGCTTGGCGACGGCGTCGCGGGTCAGAAGCTCGGCCGCGCTGCGTGTTACGGCGCTTTGAAGCTCCTCCACAATGACCCGGCGCGGGTCGAGAACGCGGAATCCGTAGATTTCGGCCTTTTCGCAATGCCGCCCGTCAATCCAGAACGCCGTCTCTTTCCCGGACGGCGACTTCGTTTTGATCCCTTCCAGACGCACGCCGGTCCCGTCGGCGTCGACCGCCAGGAACATGTCGGGCCAGATCACGCCCGCCGCGACCGATTCGCCGTAGATGCTGACACGGAACCGGTTCTCGTCCAGATCGAGCGCATCGCACACACGCACCTTCGGCACGATGATTCCGAGCCGTTTGGCGGCGGCGATCCGCATCTCCTTGATCAGGTCGGTCATCGAAACGCCGTCCCGCGCCTCGGTCAGCCCGATCAGGCCCAGACCGAGCTGGAGTTCGAGCGGAGCGACCGAAACATAGCGTTCGATCCGGTTCTGCTCCTTTTCACGCTCGGCTCGCTCGCGGGTCCGCTCTTCGGCCTGGCGGATCCGCTCCTGCTTTTTTTCCTCCTCATCCTGTCTGCGGTTCAGCGTCCAGGCGGTCAGGAACGAACCGGCGGCGATCGTCATGAGCGGCACGCGCGGAAGCCCGGTAAAGACGAGCAGCACAAGGAAGAATCCGCCGACCGCGAAGACCAGCGGCCGGTAGAGGAGCTGCCCCGCCACCCGGCTCGAAAGATTCTCGCCCCGGCCCCCGCGCGAGACGAGGATGCCGGTCGCCAGCGAAATCAAAAGCGCCGGAACCTGCGAGACGAGTCCGTCCCCGACGGTCAGTTTGCCGTAGACCGAAAGGGCCGCGGCGGGCGCCATTCTGTTCTGCAGAATCCCGATCAGAAGACCGCCGACGATATTGACCGCCACGATGATCAGTGAGGCGATCGCGTCCCCCCGCACGAATTTCCCCGCACCGTCCATCGCGCCGAAAAAGTCGGCCGAGTCGGCCAGCTCTTCACGGCGGCGTACCGCCTCGTCCCGGCCGATCAGGCCGGCGGCCAGATCGGCGTCGATTGCCGCCTGCCGGCCCGGCATCGCGTCAAGGGTAAAGCGGGCGGCGACTTCACTGATCCGGGTCGCCCCTTTCGTCAGCACCACAAACTGAATGATGATGAAGATCGAAAAGACGACGACTCCGACCACGAAATTCTCGCCGGTGACGAAACGGCTGAACGCCGAAATGACTCCGCCGGCGGCCTGATCGCCCAGCGTGCCGGCCCGGGTCAGGATCAGCCGGGTGGTCGCGACGTTCAGAACCAGGCGGAAGAGGGTCGTCCCGAGCAGAAGGGTCGGAAAGACGCTGAACTCCAGCGGCTTACGGACGAAAAACGCGGTAAAGAGGATGATCAGCGACAGCGCGATGTTCAGGGAAAGGAGCCAGTCCATGACCCCGCCCGGCAGATTGAAGAACATCACGAAAAGGGCGGCGGCCACCGAGCCGGGAACCAAAATCTCGGCGAGGCGCGGACGGCGGAATTCAGGAAGCGCTGAAGATGTCATCGGAAAACGGACCGGTTCTCCGTCTGCGCGCGGCGCGGCCGCAAGCGGAACGGGAAAACCGGTGTCAGAAGGGTTAAGAACTGTCGACGGGGGATATTAGGGATTTTCCACCGATTTTGTCCAGAGGAAAAAATCAAGTTTTCCCCCGGAAGGAACGATAAGGAACTTAATCCGTAAAACCCGTTTTATCGGAAAAGTTGATGAAAACCTTGCATTTTACCCGCTTTAACAAAAAATACCTTGTCATCGCCGTCCTGCTCGCCGCCGGAGCCGCGGGAGTTGCCGGGACGGTGCGCGGTTCAAAGGCCAGCGGAAAGGCCGAACCGCAGCCGCAGGCCGAAACCGCCGAGCCGGTACGTTTCCTCACCGACGCCGAACAGGGGCGCGCGCTCAGCGCCGAGTCGGGCAAGCCGCTCCTCCTCTTCTTCACCGAGCCGGCCTCGCCGTTCAGCCTTCGGGTCGAGAGGGAGTTTTTCAGCGATCCGCGGGTCAGCGAACTGATCCGCAACTTCGTCTGCGTTTCGGTCGATACCGGCCGGACGGCGTCGATCCCGCTCATGAAGAGGTACACCGTCACCGCCGCGCCGACCGTCCTCCTCATCTCGGCGGACGGGGGAAGAAGCGAGCCGATTACCCAGTTTCGCTCGCCTGCCGAATTTAAAGCCCAGCTCAAGGAACTTCTCCGGCCGGTCGCCTGGCAGCAGGCGTCCCTCTACCTCCGCTGAAAAGGGGCGGAAAAAAGAGCCGCAAAATATGGGGCGTCCGCCCGAAATGCTCTTGTCCTTCCATTAGATAAATCACTATAATCCCCGGTCATTTCACGCCAAGAAACATTTCTCAGCCGATGGTCGGGGATTTGAAAGAGACTGCCACACGAAGAAGAACGGCGGCGGCGCCGCCGGTTGTCCGCCGAACACGCGCCCTGGCGCGCGGTTTCGGCGCGCGCGCGTTCGGCCGTCCCTCCGGCCGGGGGGCCGCCCTCTTCGCCGCGGCGCTCCTCTTCGGCCTGGCCCTCCTCGCTCTCCCGGCCGCGCCGGACGCGGCCGCCCAGGATCTTCCCGCGGCCGGCGCGCTCATGCCGGAATCCGGCTACGGAACCCCCTCCTATTCCGAAGGAATCTACTCCGATACGGTCAACGCCTTCAATGACACACACGATGCGGCCGGGCCGCGCATCGAAAAGATCGCCGGCCGGCCGTTCGACTTTACCCTGACCGGCACCGGGAACGGAACCGAAACGCCGCGCCTTCCGCAGGCGGCCGCCGGAATCGACGCCGGTGCGTATGACTACAACCAGTCGGGGCAGAACCAGTTCATCGTCCCGAAGGCATCCCTCTCCGGCGAGCCGATCACCGTTTCGGGGGAAGCCGGCTGGAAAGGCGCGGCCAACGGAGACGGCGAGGAAGTCTACATCCTGGCGGGGCACTGCCGCGTGCAGCAGGGGGAATCGTCGGCGGAAGGGCCGCGCGGCGTGGTCCGTGTGATTTCCGACCCGGGCGGCGGCACAAAATCGGTCGTCCTCTATCTCGAAAAAGAGAACCAGTGGGAACCGTTCGACCTGAAGCTCAACTCCTCGTATCTGGCCGCGCACGCCACCGAAACCGCGTGGCAGGGAACGTTCCGCACATCGGGGGAAGTCAGCATTCAGATCGCCTCCCGCGGGAGCGGGGAGCTGAATCCCGAAGAGATATACACACGCGCCCTGGCGATGGAAAAGAGCGCGCCCGCCGCGGCGGGGCTCCCCGACGCGGCGCCCGCCGGCCAGCCCGCCGACGGCTGGACCGACACGCATACCGCGGCGCTCACCTCCTCGGCGGAACGGCTCGAGGCCGCGCGCGGCGCCACGCCCGAGAACATGGCGTTCCGCCGGATCCGCCTCATGTCGCGCTACGACCGCGACCTGAACGCCCGGCGCGAAGCGGACCCGACCAACCCCTCACGCGACCGCTATGTGATCAGCGGCGGGTTCATCCTGATGATCGAGGGAATCACCGCGCAGAATCAGGTGGTCTCGGACGTGATCGACATCTCCGCCGACCGCGCGGTGATCTGGGCCGACGGAATCGACCTTCTGCAGGGGGGGAACCAGAGCAAGGACCTCGACCTGGAACTCTACGTCGAGGGGGACATCATCTTCCGCGAGGGGGAACGGGTCGTCTACGCGCAAAAAATGTATTACGACGCGAAGAATCACGTCGGCCTGATCAAGGACACAGAAATGGTGGTTCCCGTCCCCGACTCGCCGGGCGGATATTTCCGGATCAACGCGGAGACCATCGCGCAGAACGATTCCGACACGTTCCGGGCGACGAACGCGTGGGTCTCGACTTCGACGATGGGACAGCCGACCTACCGGCTCCAGTCGAACGCGCTGACCGCCGAATTCCGCAAGACGCCCCTGTACGATTCCGCGACCAGCGCTCCCGCCTACGACGCCGAAACGGGCGAACGGCTCTACCGCAACGACAGTTACGTCATCGCCGAGAACAACTTCGTCGCGCTCGAAAACGTCCCGGTCTTCTACTGGCCCTGGATGTCGATGAACATGCAGAACAAGTCGCTCTACCTCCGCCGGTTTGAGGTCGCGCACGACAGCACGTTCGGCACCCAGGTCCGGACCGGCTGGAACCCGTATCAGATCTTCAACATCAAGAAGTGCTCCGAAAACACCGACTGGACGATCGATCTCGACTACCTCTCGCAGCGCGGGTTCGGGCACGGCACGACCTACACCTACAACGTCGATTCCTTCCTCGGCTGCAGCAGCCAGGCGCTCGGCGTGGCGAACTACTACGGCGTCTATGACCGCGGCACCGACAACCTGGGGCTCGGCCGCCGCGACGACCCGTTCCCGCACAAGTACCGCTACCGCGGAATCTGGAAACACAAGCAGCGGTTCGACCTGCCCGACGAGCTTGAACGGTTCCTTCCCGACTGCTGCTGCTGCAAGAACAGCAGCTGCTGCTCCGGCTGGGAGCTGACCGCGCAGGTCGGCAAGTCGAGCGACCGGAACTACCTGCGGGAATATTTCGAGGAGGAATGGTTCACCGACTCGAATCCCGAAACGAGCCTCGAGCTGAAAAAGACGACCGACAACTGGTCGATGGGAGTGACCGCCTCGGTCCTGACCGACAAGTTCTATACCGGCACCAACGAGCTGCCGAAGTTCAGCCATTTCCTGCTCGGGCAGAACCTGTGCTGCAGCAAGCTCCTCTGGTACGAGCACACGAAACTCGGCCTGTATAACTTCAGAACGACCGACATTCCCTATTCCGACCAGGACCGGGATTACTTCCGCTACCTGAACTGGGAACTGACAAGCGCCTCGACCGACAATACCGCGACGGGAATCGGAACCGAGACCTTCTCGGCCACCTCGTTCAACCTCTCGACCCGGCATGAAGTCGACCTGCCGCTGGCGGTCGGCCCGGGCAAGATCACCCCCTACGCGCTCGGGGAATACGCGTTCTGGGGAGAGGGGTACTACAAGAAGAACATCAACCGCCTCTACGGCCGGACCGGCGTCCGGGCCGACCTGCCGGTCTGGAAGGTCGACAACGACATCACAAGCGACACATGGTACCTGAACGGGATCGCTCACAAGATGAATTTCGGCGTCGACGCCTACATCGCCGGAGCGAACCGGAGCCTGGATGAGCTGATCCACTTCGACCAGATCGATGACTGGCAGGTCCAGGATTTCCGCCGCCAGTATTCGGTCACATCGTTCAGCAACTCCTATTCCCCCTACCGCGACAGCATTCCGGTCCGGTTCGACGAGCGGTACTACGCGCTGCGCGAGGGGGTCCTGAGCGGAATGGTCTCGTCGCCGTCGAGCGAAATCGCCGGCGACATGACGCAGGTCCGGCTCGACTGGCTCAACCGCTGGCAGACCAAGCGCGGCCCGGTCGGCAACCGCCATATCATCGACTGGATCACGCTCGACACCGGGGTCAGCCTCTATCCCAAGAAGGATCAGGATTACGGCAAGTTCATCGGGCTGGCCGACTACGACGCCCGCTGGCATGTCGGCGACCGGTTCAGCATCCTCTCGAGCGGCCTGTTCGACTTCTTCGACTCGGGCCAGAAGATCATCCGCGCCGGGGTGATGTCGAAACGTCCGGGCGTGAGCAGCTTCTACCTGGGAGTCGACCGGCTCGGCGGACCGATCAGCACCACCTACCTGAACGCGGCGATCAACTACCGCATGTCGCAGAAGTGGGCGGCGTCGCTGAGCAACTCCTACGACCTGGCCGAGAGCCGGAACATCGGGCAGGAGGTCGGAATCAGCCGGATCGGCGAATCGTTCATCTGGACCCTGAAACTGAGCAACAACCAGAGCAAGAAAGACTGGGGAATCGGCCTGAACGTCCTTCCGATCTTCATTTATAATAATAAGAAGTTCGAGGAGGATATCCTGGGATTCGGACAGATGTAGCGGCAAAGGGCCGGGGAACGGCCGGGCGTTCCTTTTCAGAAAGCTGTTCCAAGCCAAAAAGATTCCCTGAAAAAGGGAAGGATCCGCCTTGTTCTTTCCTTTTTCAGGGAAAGGACGCGCACTTTCCGTTCCCGTTCCCCCCGGAAAAACGGACCGCGGCGCGGGCTTGCCGAATCCGGAAGTTACCCGCAGAGGCAATGGCCGTCAGCGGAGGGGCGGATTTATCTAGCCATTTATATAGCCATTTGTTAATTTATCTAGCCATGACGGCTGTGGATTCCGCCGCCGGAGCGGACTCCGTTCCCTTTCTGACGGACAGCCTCGTACCGGCCGCTCCCGGCGGCGGGCATCATTGACATCTCTTCTTGAAAGTGTTACGATACTTTTACCGTTTCTTCCCGAAGGCGAAAGGAAGGGAAACCGGGCGGAAGTCCTTGATTTCAGGTGTTTTCCGCGCCGCCGGTTCCCTTCCCCTCACGCAATACGACGTGCCGCGGGCGGGTTTTCCGCCCGCTTTGACCCCATGACCAAAAAATCCCCCTCCGCTTCGAAATCTGCGGCGAAGACCTCTTCCAAAAAAGATCCCGCAGTCCCGAAGGGGAGTCTTGTCCCTCCGCGGAGCGACGTGGTCTTTTCCGAAGATGAGCGGAAACGCCGCACCCTTTTCGAATCGGCGAAAAAGCATCACCGGCCGTGTGAAGCCGAACTCTGCTATCGCGGACAGCTCCCTCCCTGGGATCCCGGCTGGCTCGTGATCCTGGGGGCGCGCCAGAACAACCTCAAGTCGATCGATGTGCCGATCCCCCTTTCGGCCATGACCGTGGTGACCGGCGTGAGCGGAAGCGGCAAGAGCTCGCTGGTCGAGGATATCCTGGCGCGCGAGCTTGCGCGCGTTCTGAACCGCGCGTATACCGCGCCGGGCGCGTTCGACCGGATCGTGGGAATCGACCAGCTGAACAAGGTGATCGAAGTCGACCAGCAGCCGCTCGGGCAGACGCCGACCTCGAACCCCGCCACCTACACCGGGCTCTTCGAACAGATCCGCGCCCTCTACGCCCGGCTTCCCGAATCGAAACTCCGCGGCTGGACGTCCCGGCGCTTCAGTTTCAATGTCCCCGGAGGGCGGTGCGAAAAGTGCGAAGGGGCCGGCCAGCTGAAGATCGAAATGCACTTCCTCGCCGATGTCTGGATCACCTGCGACGCCTGCGGCGGGAAACGGTACGACCCCCAGACCCTTGAGGTCACCTACCGCGGAAAATCGATCGCCGACGTGCTGGACATGTCGTGCGGCGAGGCGCTCGCCTTCTTCGACTCGATTCCCGCGATTCAGCGGATTCTCCGGATCCTCTGCGACGTCGGGCTCGACTACATCCCGCTCGGGCAGCCGGCGACGATGCTTTCGGGGGGCGAGGCGCAGCGGATCAAACTCGCCGCCGAACTGGCGCGTCCCGACACCGGCAAGACGCTCTACATTCTCGACGAACCGACGACCGGGCTTCACTTCGAGGATCTGCGCAAGCTCCTGGCGGTTCTCCAGCGGCTGGCCGATCTGGGAAACACCGTGGTGGTGATCGAGCATAACCTGGACGTGATCAAGTCGGCCGACTGGGTGGTCGACCTTGGACCGGAAGCCGGCCTGGCGGGGGGCGAACTCGTCTTCGCCGGCACTCCCGAAGAGCTCGCCGATTACGGACGCCGCCGCGCCGCCGCCCCGCCGAAACAGAAGAGCCGGCTCCTCCGCAGCTGGACCGCCGAGGCGCTGATCCCGGTCCTGGAACATGACCCGTATCAGGAGCGCCCCCTCTACGACCCGGCCGAAGACGAACGGCTTCTTCGGCTCCGGAAAGAGGAAGCCGCAAAGGAAACCGCGCCGGTCCAGAGCGTGCCGATGCCGTGGGAGACGGACGGGCGCACCTGGCATATCAGATCGCGCCGCAGCCGCAGCGGCTATCCCTGCAAATGGTCGGGACAGGTCCTGGCCGAAGTGGTCGACCGGATCGAGGACACCAGCCTCTTCCCCGAGACGAACTGGAACAGCCGCAGCGTCGTCGAAATCACGGCGGACCGTCCGCAGCTCGGCTGGTTCTTTCACGCCCACACGGGGGACGAGTGGCTCCTGAAGCTGAAATTCCGCCTGCCGAAACGCGCCGGCCAGAAAGAGAGGCTCGAAAAGGAGCTCTGGCTCCGCCCGCTCAACGAGGTTCCCGACGTTCCGCTTTACGGGACGCAGCCGCGCGTGATGGTCGAGTCGGTCGGCCCGTGGCACGAGGTCGAACTGCGCGTCTTCAGTTACGACGAGTTCAATCAGCCCGTCTTCTGGAACTTCATCGACGAGGCGGCCCGAGCGTTCCGCGCCTATACCGACAGTCTCGCCTCATCCGGACGGACCGGCGCGAAATCACGCGCCGCGGGCGGCGAGGAGTGGCATTTTTCAAAAGAGGGTTTCTCGAAGGGCGAAGGGGACTCTTCGGCGTCCGGCCCCCTGTGGAGCTTCGATCTGCTGAAAGAGGCGGTCGGAATCGTCCGCGCCGCCGCTCCCGGCGCGCGGGAAGACTGGACGCGCCAGACGACCGTACCGTTTTACCGGCCCGATTCCCCCGACCGGATCCTCTGCGTCTTTTACACAAAGTTCCGCGAAGCGCTCTCGCTGCAGATCAATCTGCCGAAACGGTCCGAACCGCTCTACACCAGGCGCACGCTGAACGCCAGCGTGGAGATCGACGATTCCGGAAAAGACTCCGACTTGTATTACATCAGGCTGACCGGCCGGAAGGACATCGCCGCCGGCGCGGTCCGGCTGCTGATCGAAGAGGCGCTCCGGCGCCGGGACGCCTGAACCCGGCGGAAACGCGCGAAGTGTCCCCCTGAGGGGGAGAGCGAAGCGCCGTGCAAAAGAAAAAGCCTCAGACGGTTTCGCCTGAGGCTTTTTCAATATAATCCTGTAAAAGTAAATCAACAGTGCGCCAATCGATCGCTCCACATTCT
>ONWH01000025.1 GCA_900321495.1 uncultured Planctomycetota bacterium | reverse complement strand
GCCAAGGGCCGGTTCGGAACCGACCGGTTCGACGCGGTCCTGGAACGCGGGGAAGAGTTCGTTCGGGGACAGCAGTATTCGGAGGAGAACGGCACCACTCCGGACGATAAGGCCTACGGAGGACTCGGGTACGGGAAGAAATCGCGGCCCGACCTTTCAAACACTCAGTTTTTCGTCGATACGCTGCGCGACCTGGGCGCAGACTTTAACGACGCGGCGATTCAGCGGGCGGTGACGTTCGTCGAGCGGTGCCAGAACTATCCCGCTGAGGGGGAAACGGAAGCCGGTCCGGCCGACAGAGAAAACACCGGCGGATTTTTTTATACATGTATGACAGAAGAGAATCCCGCAGGCCGCGAAACCGACGGCGGCCTGCGCAGTTACGGCAGTATTACCTACGCAGGGCTCAAGAGCCTGATCTACGCCGGTTTGACCGAGTCGGATCCGCGCGTTGAAGCGGCAGTCGGCTGGATCCGCAGGAACTACTCGACCACGAAAAACCCGGGATTGGGGCTCCGCGGACTGTATTACTACTACCACACCATGTCGCGCACGATGGACGTGCTGGGGGAGGAACAGTTCACCGATGATGCGGGAGTCTCCCATTTCTGGAAAGGGGAACTGATCGAAGTCTTCGCCAAGCGGCAGCGTCCCGACGGTTCGTGGGTGAACAGCAATCCGATGTGGTTCGAGTCGGATCCGAACCTGGTGACGGGTTACGCGCTGATCGTCCTTTCCTACTGCGGACTTTGACGCGCATGCACATATCTGGGTTCAGCCGTTCGGTTTTCGTTCAGGGAACCGAAAGACCCCGAGCTTGAAGTTTTCCGGCTGGGTTCAGAGTTCCTTTGTTCAAAACTTCAAGCCGAATCGCCTTGCCATGAAACGAAGAGACCTTTTTCTGTACAGTTCCGCCGCGCTCGGTTCTCTGCTGACCGGAAGCGCCGGCGCCGCCGAAAAAGACGATGCCGCCCCTGCCTGGACGTACGAACCGCTTGACGGGAAAGAAACCGCACAGCGTGCCTATGATCTGTACAGCGAGGGGAGCTGCATGTACGCCGCCTTCCGTTCGATTGTCAGCCTGGTTGGCGAGAAACGGGTGGCGAAACACCCGGGCGAATCGGCGCAGTGGAACGGTTTTCCCTACTACATGATGAAATACGGAAAAGGAGGCGTTCACGATTACGGGTCCCTCTGCGGAATCCTGAACGGCTGCGCGGCGGCGATCTCTCTCTTCGTGCCCGAACGGAAAGACGCCGCGGTTTTGACGCATGCCCTGTTCCACTACTACGAAAACACGCCGCTGCCGGTTTTCATGCCCACGGAACCTAAGTTCGGCGGGATCGTCCAGTCAAGGTCCGAATCCGTTCTCTGTCATGTTTCGGTGACCCGCTGGGCGATCGCGTCGGACGAGACCGCCGAGTCCCCCCGGCGGAAAGAGCGGTGCAAACGCCTGGTCGGCGATCTGACCGCCAAGACGGTCGAAATGTTGAACAGCTATTTCGCCGATAAGGACAAATGCCTTGCTTCAGGCGCCGCCGCGGCGGAAAGTCCGGCGGGACACTGCGTTGAATGCCACAATCCGGAAGGAGATCAGCCGCAGGTGAATGTTAAGATGAACTGCACGCCGTGTCACAGTGATATAGGACCCGATCACGGCAACTGACAGAGGAATGTGCCCCTGCAAATGCGGGGAATCCTTTTCAGAAGATTTTTCCGGGATTCATGATCCCGTTCGGATCGAGCGCGTTTTTGATCGCCCGGAGCGTATCGAGATATTCACGGCTGACGACCGTTTCCATGTACGGCTTTCTCTTGCACCCGATTCCGTGTTCGCCGGAAATCCGGCCGCCGAGCCTTGCGACTTCGGCATAGAGATCCCGCAGGAGCTTCGGGAGAGTTTCGTTCCACTGTTCATCGGACCAGCCGGCCGGCGCACATATACGGCTGTGTACATTCCCGTCCCCCGCATGGCCGTAGCACGGGATCGCCACGCCGTACTTCCGCGCCAGTTCGCCGCACTTGGCCACCACGGCGGGAATCGACGCGCACGGCACGACGATGTCCTCTCCCGACTGACGCGGATAAAGCTGACTGAACGCTTCGGGAATCGAACGGCGGATTTTCCAGATGCGTTCCGATTCGGCTTTTGTGTCCGCGACGTAGATACCGCAGGCGCCTTCCTTTTCCAGATAGATGCCGAGCGCCTCACACTGATCCGCGAGAGTTTCCGGGTCGTTTCCGTCAACCGAGACCAGCAGGACCGCGCCTGAGTTCTTCAACGGGAGCGGGTCATTCAGCCAGCGGCACCCCTGCCGGAACGCCTCGCCGTCCATAAACTCAATCGAAACAGGCGTGATTCCGCTGCCGGTGATCATCGCCGGTACCGCCGCGACCGCCCGATCGCGGTCCGGAAAGAGAACCAACAGGTCGTGCTGATACCGGGGCCGGGGGATTACTTTCAGGATGATCCTGGTAAAGACGCCGAGCGTTCCTTCCGAACCGACCATCAGGGGGATCAGGTTGTAGCCGGTAACGTCTTTCAGAAGTTTCCCGCCAAGGTTCAGGACGCGCCCGTCGGGGAGAACCGTTTCGAGTCCGAGTACATAGCGCGAGGTGACCCCGTATTTCACAGCTTTTCCGCCGCCGGCGTTTTCGGCGACATTGCCGCCGATCTGGCACATTTCAACGCTCATGGGATACCCGGCGTAGAAGAGGCCGTGCGGCTTTAGGTACTCATTGATGTCGTTGGCGATTACACCCGGTTCGACCGTGATCGTCATATTCGCCGTATCGAGTTCGACGATTCGGTTGAAGCGGTCCATTGCGATCACGATCCCGCCGAAAACGGGAACCGCGCCGCCCGAGAGCCCCGATCCCGCTCCGCGCGGCGTGACCGGGATCCGTTCGTCATTGGCCAGCCGCATGATCGCGGCGACCTGGTCCGTCGACGCCGGGCGTACAACGACATCGGGCTGATGGCGGTAATGGGTACCGGGGATCTCGTCGTGGGAATACGGTTCGAGGCGTTCGGCGTCATTGAAAATGACGTAGGGAGCGCCGCAGATTTCCCGGAGTCTTTCGACGAGCCGATCTGTAACGGAGTTGTATTTTGTCATGGTCAGTTCCGACGTCATTTTTCAGTGTCCGGAGGGTTGTTTCACCTGGGAGCCGAACTCATCGATCAGGCGGGGAACCACCTCGAACAGGTCGCCGACGATGCCGATATCGGCAATCTGAAAGATCGCCGCGTCAGGGTCGGTATTGACCGCGACAATCTTCCGGGCCGTGCGCATTCCCGCCAGATGCTGGACCGCGCCGGAAATGCCGAGCGCGATATAAAGTTCCGGGACAACCGTCTTGCCGGAAAGGCCGATCTGAGCCGAATAGGGGAGCCAGCCGCGGTCGACGACTTCACGTGTCGCGCCAAGCGATGCGTTGAGACGGTCTGCCAGACGGCGCGCCAGTTCAATGTTCCCTTCGCGTTTGATTCCTTTCCCGACCGCGACGATCCGCCGTGCGCCGACGATATCCTCGCCGCGGGCCAGGGG
>ONWH01000172.1 GCA_900321495.1 uncultured Planctomycetota bacterium | reverse complement strand
CGCGTCGACTGGGGGACCAGGTCCCACTGTTCCGGGGTTTTGCTCAGTCTCACGGCGCCGCCCTGAACGGTTCTCACGCCATGGTGAATGATCTCGATGCCGGCGTTCTTCTCGTCGTTGAATCCGCCAGTGAACGCGTTGCTGAACACCATGACGTTGACGCCCTGCCGTTCAAAATAACCCTTGTCGTTCAGGACAAGGCCCTGGTTCTGCTGTTGGGTCTGGCTCTGACCGGACTGCTGTCCTGAAGCCGGAACCTGTGCCTGAGCATAAACGGCGATCGCAGTCAGCGCGATCGCGAGGAGGGGGGAACAAGAGCGAATATTCATGCTGATGGTCCTTATGAGGCGGAAACCGCCATGTTTTGAGGTTATTATTGGTAATGGATGTACTTGTTTTTTTCGATTAACATATACATATACTCCGTTTTGTCTCAAAAATCAAGCGGAAACGGAAAGGATTTACCAGTTTTTTGAGCAAGAAAGGCGGAAACGGGAAGCGATGCGCACAAAAAGACGGCTTCTGTCCGGCGTGACTGGACCGGTCCGGGCAAACAATCAGCACGTCACCTGCATCAATTTACAATCATTTGTTTTCGTTTTTCTCCGGTTCCGGGCTTGATTTCGCGCGCATGCGGGTGTATATTCAAGCGACAAAACAGCAGGCACTTTGTTTTTGAGGCGAAATGAACATGGTGAAAAAGAAACCGTTCCCCGTGAAACGCGCCGTCGCGGCGCTGATGTTTGCGATTATTCTGGCGCTGGGCTGGCGCTACCCCCTCCTCGCATACTGCATGTTTCTCAACGTGGCGGTGGGTATCTACGGCGCGCTGCGGCTCGGCGGACGGCACGGATGCGGCACGTTCTGCCCGCGCGGCGCGTTCTACTCGTTCCTGCCCGACACAGGGCGGAAGCTCCCCGCCGGACTCCTGGCGCGCAGGACATCCATCATCGTCATGGCCGTGATGCTCCTCGGTCTGGCGTTCTGGCTCCGTCCGAATTCGATCCGCGCCTGGGGAATGCTTTTCTACATCATGATCGTCATCACGACGACGGTCGGCCTCATCGGCTGGCTCATCTTCAACCGCTACTTCTGGTGTTCGCTCTGCCCGATGGGAAAGATCTACAAGACGATCCGCCCGTGCAGGAGCGGCATCCGCATCGCCGACTCGTGCGTGAAATGCGGACTCTGCGCGAAAGCCTGCCCGTTCGGGTTCTTCCCGCCCGAAGCCGCAAAGGACGGCCTCTTCCGCGACCCAGACTGCATGCACTGCCGCCGCTGCATCGAACGGTGTCCCAAGCACGCGCTCGCCATGGAGAGTCCAGTCCGGGAAGCCGGAAAAACGAGCACGGATGAACCGAAAGCGAACTGACCATGGCGGAACCCGGGCAGGACAAAAAACGCAGGATCAAGTTCAAATGCAAGCTCACGCGCTACGGCCTCTTCATCGACATCGGCCGAAACGCTTCCGATTTCCATATTTGCCGGACAATCCTCGCAAGAATGAACCAAGTGCGCAAGCCCGGAGAAACGAAACGCCTGACGCCGCGAGAGTATCGGCGCCGGGAAATGAAGCCGAAAGCAACGGACATCATCTGTTGTCTCACCGGATTTTTGGCGATCGTTCTGCTCGCCGCATTCATGATTCTGCCGAGGTGGATCCCGCGCGAAAATCCCGAAGGCGTTTACAATGCGCGGATCTGGCTTGCGGACTGCCTTTGCGGCGATGGGAGGGCATTCCTTGTCGTCACAAATCATTGCACATGCCAGACAGTCTGGACTCATCCCGGTGATGGCTTCATAAATACGGAGGGGACTTGGAAAAACGGATCGGATGACCATTCGTTTTCTTTTGAGTTCGAGGATGATACAGAAAAGTCCCTTTCCTATCAGGCGAAATGTTATTGGGGCGGGTTGGAATGGACGGTCGAAACCGATAAAACCAAACGTTCTTTCTGGTTCCCGAGGCTGATATCCGGGGTATATTGCGATTATTACAACAAGTCTTTCTGGCTGATCGGAGTTATGATCGCCGGCATCATTATGATCGTAACAGGCATCATAGACGCATTATTAAACATCCAAAAGACGGACAAGTTGTTGAAACAGCACATAAAGAACAGAAAAAAGCAATAAAAAACAGGGAAACCCGACGTTTATGCTCTTGTATTTTGTCCTTTTCGGTGTAAATTAGCAATATCGAATACCTAATCTCTAATTTTAAAAACGAAAGTGCCAGTCCTCCGAATAAAATGAAAAACCAGTTGATACGGATCGCGTCCGTCCTGCGTCTCCGCGCCCGGTTCAGAGCGCTCAGGAAATCGTTGTATTGGGTATCGTTTGTGGGTTTGGCGCTCGGTGTGCCATGGTGCGCCGGAGCACTTTTCCATGCCTTCGACATGCCGGCCTTCTTTGCATGGTTCGGGTTCATCGCGTTGCTTGCATCGCTGGCTGTTGCCCTGTTTTTCCGCTGGGCGCTGCTGGCGACGGCGCTGATCGAGTTTCTGATCACCGCGGTGTTCTGCCTCATCACTCCGTAAGAACGGTTCCGCCATACCCTTTGGCAGACTCCCTGGCGACATACGCTGGAGGTGAACAGACTTGACGATGGAAGATACGAGCTTCTCAATGTACGGGACTTCTTCTATCGCTCCGAAACCGATTTCGACGTCCAGTACCGTACCATGACCGTCGACCCGGAGAAGATATCCTCGATCGACGCCGTTTTTTCGCATTGGGACAATCAGGAGGGCATCGCCCACTCCATGCTCGGGATGAACTTCGCGGACGGCGAAACGGTCGTGATCTCGCTGGAAACCCGTCTGCCGGAGGGCGCGGACCAGAACGGCATCGACGG
>ONWH01000009.1 GCA_900321495.1 uncultured Planctomycetota bacterium | reverse complement strand
CGATCCTTCATTCCCTTACCACGATGGTTACCGGCGGACAGCAGTCCCTTTACGTCCTTTCGGCGATTTCAAATCTCTTTCCGATCCGTTTCCGCCCGGAACTGACCTTTTCATCCGGTGTCTTTTTCACTCCGAACCGTCACTTCCGCGTGATCGGCATTTCAGACAAGGACGGCGGCACCGACATCCGCGGCTTCTGTCCCGTCCCCTATCTGAATCTTGACCGGCTGATCCTTCGCCCCGAAGAGACCGTTCCCGAACACGGCTGGCAGGAACTGGTTCATAAGGTCCTGGTGACCGGCCGGTACGACTTCTTCCAGGCGCGGCTGATCAGTTACGACCGCGACTATGCCCAGCGGATCAGGCGGGGCGTCCCCGAGATTCCGAGTGCCGACGAACTCGACGCGCTGGGCCGCGAGTGGCTCGCCGACCTGACGCGCGGCGAACTCCATCCCCACCTCGGCGAAGCCGCCGATGCCGAAAAGGCTCCCGAAAAGAAACCCGCCCGCCAGGGAGGCGGGAAGACCAAAAAAGCCGATAAACAGATATTCCGAGTGAAGCGGAGCAAGGAGGATTTTCTCCCCCCGCCGAACATGTCCGAAAAGCTCCGCCGGTGGCTGGCGGACTGTCAGCCGGGAGACGGGGTTCATTACTTCAAAGACGAGCTGCAGGAAAGCCCCCGTTTCCGTTCGCCCCTGGTTCTTCAGACCGGGGCGAAAACCCTTCTTTCCCCTTTTCAGCGCCTTCTTGCGGCGTATCCCGACGACGAAAAGAACCTTCGTCAGCTTGACCGGATGGTTGCGGCGGTTCTCAGCGGCCGGCCGCGCCAGCTCGATCGGCTCACCCATTTCTGGAACGATTACATCGAAAAGAATGCCGATGACGAACGGAAATGGCACATCTGCGAGGAATACGCCCATTTCATCCAGGTCTATCTGACCGAAACAGGGAATCCGGAGGGGGTCAGCTCCCCCGAAGAGAGCGCGGCCGCGCTGGACATTTTGAATCTCTTTCTGAACGAAGGAGAAGCGGCCGAGTTTTCATTTGACATCGATTAAACGAATTAAGACGAGTCTGCCGCTTCTGAAAAAGTTTCTTGAACACCCTTTCTTTTGAGCCGAAACTAAAAGAAGGTATCGATACGTATTGTTCCGGAATTTAGACAGCGGTCAGGTCATGAAACCGACAAGCTCCCTGCGCAGAAAACTCTGTTGTTCCATGCCGGGAAAGCTCTCGTCTGAATTATTCTTCGTTAAAGTCGCTGATATCGATACAACCGGAACACTTTTCACCGTTTTTTCTCTTCTTCTGCCGATCCTTTTTCCCTTTATCGTCTGCATTTCCCCGGTGTGGGGGGACGCCCGCCCCGATACCGCGCAGACAGCTGTTTCCTCGGGCGAAGGTTCCGACTCGGCGATTGATCCATTCCGGTCGATCTACCCCCCCGCGGCGAAAATTATCGGGCAGGGCGAGTTCCAGCGGTCTTCGGAAACGCAGGTTCAGTCGATCTTTTACGGGTCCGGCTGCTACGTGGCGGAAGTCGGCGAGTTCGGTATCGTGCTGACCAACTGGCATGTGGTCAGTGAAGCGGTCGGTCCGCTTCTTGTGAAATTCAGCCGGTTCGAGACGCCCGGTACGGTGCTGATGGCCGATACGGTCTGGGATATCGCCGCCATCGTCATCTACCGCCCCCCGTTCCTTCCGATGCCGATTTCGCTGGAAGTCCCCCAGCTTGGCGACGAGCTTTGGGTTGCGGGGTTCGGTCAGCATTCCGACCTGACCGGCTATCAGGTCTCGTCCGGTCCGGTTCTCGGTTACGGCCGTCCGAACGATTCGAGCGAAGAGGGGACAAGCAAATGGAACGGCGGACCCGACTCGAAGGCAACCCTTCCGTGCGAGACGATCCAGATTGGGACCGGAGTCCGTTACGGCGACTCGGGCGGGCCGATCATCAACCGTTACGGTGAACTGGCGGGTATCCTCTGGGGGTCTGACGGGCATCTGGCGATGGGAACGTTCTGCCTCCGTCTCCAGGCGTTCCTGACTCAGGCGCAGTTCCAGCTGATGCACTACCGTTATTCGGCAAACGAGTTTTTCAGCCGTGCCGCCCGGAAGGAGATTCCCCTGAAAAAGATCGCCATGCCGTCGGTTCCCGCTCAGAGCGCGCTGCGTTCATCGGGGATCTTTCCGATCTCATCCGAACCTGTCTACACGAGCGGCTCGAAACTGCCGCAGGTGAAAGACCTTCCCCCCTTCTACAAACCGGCCACGGTGACCGATATCGACGGCGCCAGGAGCAACTCTCCGTCGAAGGAGTTCCTTCGCACCCAGGCCGACTACAAGAACGCCCACAAGGACGGGTATACCCTTCCCCCCTATCCGGCCATCTCT
>ONWH01000039.1 GCA_900321495.1 uncultured Planctomycetota bacterium | reverse complement strand
GGGTTTTCACTCGCTTTGCCGCCGGCGGCGCATTCGGCCAGGTTCTTTTGCGCGATCCGGTCGAGCGCGGTTTCCAGCCCGCTGAGATCGGTTCCTTCTTTGAGATTAAACCAGAAGTAGCCGGTATCGGTCAGATGGTAGTCGTCGCGGATGAGCCGGTCCGAGGCGAAGACCATCCCCCCCGAACGGCCGTAGTTCCGGCGGACCCCGCTCGTCTTCGAGAGCCACTGCCAGCCGTTAAACGCGACGATCCCGACGATCGGGTATTCGAGAACGCGGGAATTTTGTTTCGGGTCGCAGAGTTTGAGGGTATCGCCGAGCTGAAACCCGTAGTCGATTTTCAGCGCGTCGTTGACGATCACGCCCCGTCCCGTCTCCAACGCGGCGAACGCTTCGGCGGCGTCCCCTTCCAGGAACTTGAGGTGTACAAGGCGGTTTGGTCCGGCGTATCCGCGCTGAACGTCCATTCCGAAGAGGACGACATTGGCGAACTCCCCGCCGCGTCCGCTCGGGATCGTCTCGGGAGCGAACGCGGCCTGTTCGATTGCAACCGGCTCAAATTCGCCCGGTTTGATCTGGGGAAGACTTCGGACCAGCTCGGCGTTCTCCGGTGTCAGGCCGGCCGGCAGAAAAGCGGCAAACACGTCGGGCATCTGCGTGTTCGGCAGGAAAGGTCCAAGCATCGAGTAGCCCCAAATCTGCATCAGCGTGAAGAGCCCCCCCCCGATTGCCAGCATCGCGGCTGCGGCGGTTGTCCGTTTGATGTGCGCCGAAAGTTCATGAGCCGAAACGGTCCGGTCGAACCGAAAGAGAAACGCCAACGGGGGAAGGAGAATCTTTTCGGCAAGGCGTACAAGCGAAGGGGTCAGGCAGAGGATCCCGAGTGCCAGCGCCAGAACGCCGAGTCCGGAATGGAGTGCGGCACGGCGCGCCGCGCCTGTGTGGACGCCGTATATCAGGAAAAGGTCTCCGCCGATCAGAACCGTAGCCGCGGCGATGAGCCCGCGTCCGATGATGCGGCGGATTTTGGGGTTTCGGCGCGCGGGGATTTCCCGTGCCCGCGAGACCGCCTCCAAGGGGCGGACGCGACAGGCGCCAAGGATCGGCACTGCGGCGGCAAGGACGGAACCGGCAACGGCGCAGAGGAACGAAAAGCCGATCATTCCCCGATTGAGCGCGAATCCTTTTCCGCTCGAGAGGGTCAGAATCAGCCAGCCGGCCAGAACCCCCCCGAGCCAGCCGGGGATCGCCAGGAGGAAAGACTCGGTCAGAAGCGCCAAGGCGATGTGGCGCCGTTCGGCACCGACCGCGCGCAGCAGGCCGATTTCGCGCCGGCGCGATTCGACACCGATCGAAAGGGCCGCCAGGACGATCATCAGAGCCGCGAGAATCGCCAGGACTGTTCCGGTCACCGATTGAAGCCGGAAGGCCGACGAGGCGCCGATCCGTTCGGCCTCTTCCTTTCGAATGTCAGCGTTTGATTTCAGGACCGCTCCCGGTACGTCGGACGCGATCCGCTTGTTCCACTCGGCGGCGAACGGTTCGGCACGGTCGGAAGAAGTGAGGGTGATTGCCGCGCCGTTGACTTCCGGTCGGGAGCCGGCAAAAAGCCCCCCCAGGTCAGACGGGACGTAGAACCCGTCGAGCCGCCTGTCATCGAGAATTCCGACAACTTTCAGCTGGTATTCGCTTGCCTTTGTCAGGACCAGCAGGAGATCGCCGACCTTGGCGTTGTACTTTTTTGCCGCCCGTGTGCCCAGTACCGCTTCCATCGCCTGCGGCGCGCCGGTGAACCAGCGCCCCTCGTCCAGGTCGGCGGGAGGGACCGCCGCGTCTGTTGCGTAGAAAGGGTCTCCGAGTGCCATCGGGGTCCCCATCAGCGCACGGTATGCGGCAAGCCCGCGTCGGTGGAGCGCCGGATCGATCCCTTCCGGAACGGTTCCGTCCGGCGTGTCGGGTTTCTTATCTGCGTGTGTCTCCTTGTTATCGTCCGGTTCGCTTTTTTCGCCGTAGACGAAGGCGCGCAGGTTGCGGATTCGGTCGAGTCCGCGGACGTGCGGATCGGCTTCGAGATCGTTCAGGAGTCCGTCGGGGATGATGACCGTGCGCCGGGCGCCGCGGCCTCCGCGCATCGGCGCGGGTTCATGTCCCGGCTCTTGTTTTTGTGTCTCTTCGCTTTTCCCGTCACTGAACGCTTCGCCGTAGAGGGACTCTTCCTCAACGCGCGAGAGAGTTCCGTCTGAGTCGGCATCGGCTTGTCTCAGACGCTCGCGGATATGCCCGGGTATCTCCGCCGGAATGCGGTCCAGGTGAATCGTCCCGTCGGCGTCACGCGCCGCCGCGAGCGGGTCGAACCGCTTCGGCGGTTTTGTTTCCGGATTTTCGCCGCGCGGCGTACCGGCTTTTATTTCCCCCGCGGCCGGGTTTCCCCGCCGCGCCAGAGGCCCGCCGAAGGAACCGCCGCCCCCTCTCATTCCGGGGGCGGGGGACTCGGATGTGAGTATCAGGTCCCATCGTCCAAGAGGGCGGCTGTCGGTCTGGACGACTTCGGTAAAGAGATTGCTGTATCCGCCAATCACCCAGACGACCAGCGACGAGGCGGCGGAGATGGCCAGAAGAATCAGCGCCAGTTCCCCTTGATGCCGGGTCAGGCGTGTCAGGACCAGAAGGCGGGCAAGTCGGCTCATTCGGCACACTTCCTTTCCTTTTTATCGGACCGGTCTTCAACCGCCTGCTGATAGGCGGCGGCCAGGTGGTGCGCGTCCTGAAAATCCGACGTCGGCCGATCGGCGATCAGCCGACCATCCTTTAGGATCAGAAGACGTTTCGACCAGACGGCGACGCTCGGCTCGTGCGTGACCAGAAGAATGATGCGCTTTTCGTCTCGGCAGAGCCGGTCGAGGATTTCGCAAATCCGCTGACTGCTGAGCGAGTCGAGGTTTCCGGTCGGCTCATCGGCCAGGAGAATCGCCGGGTCGAGCGAAAGGGCGCGCGCCAGAGTCACACGTTGCTGTTCGCCCCCGCTGAGAGTGTCGGGGAACTGGTCAAGCTGACCGGTGATCCCGAGCGTTCCGGCGAGTTCCGAAGCGCGCTTTATGGCGTTTTTGCGGTTCTTCCCTTCGGCCAGGAGGGGGATCATGATATTTTCAAGCGCGGTGAGATGGGGAATCAGGTTGAACCGCTGAAACACAAGGCCGATCCGGCGCCGGCGGAACCGCGTCAGGGCATTGTCGGACATTCCCGCCGGATCATGCCCTTCGATCAGCACCTCGCCCGATGTCGGCCGGGTCAGGCCGGCGATCAGGTGGAGAAGGGTGCTCTTTCCCGAACCGCTTGCCCCCATGACCGCAATAAACTCTCCGGCGCGCACATCCAAGTCGACTCCGTCGAGCGCCTTGGTTTGACCGGAAAAGTATTTTTTGAGTCCAAGCGTCCGGATTACAGATGATGACATTGATCAAACTCCTCTGAAGGCAAAGATTTGACGGCTCTGCTGTTATCTGTCTAGAGCGATTTCGTTTCGTGACCCTTGATCGTGCCGGCGGCCCGCCAGACTCCCAAATCGACCGTGTCGGTGACCGCACGAACCGAACCGTCGGCCATGCCGGCATTGACCAGCCCCCCGTGACAGCTTCCGCTGCCGTAATAGAGCAGCTCACTTCCGCGGTACCAAATCCCGATCCGATCGGCGTTCGGTTCCGCATAGGCCGAAAAGCCGGATGCATAGATCCGTCCGACCATCCAGGGGCATCCGCGGTTTCCGCTAAACGAAGTTCCGGTCTCGAGTTGTTCCCGGGTGAACTTTTCCCAATCGAACCCTTCTGCTTCGGAATATTGGGAGAGGGTTTCCCCCGCGAGATTTCCGACCGCCGAATAGCGGCAGACTTCTTTTTCAGGTGCGCCGGTCTGCGATGCGATCGGCGCCAGAAGCGCTTCGGACATGGCGAGCGTGTTGCTTGTTCCGTCGGTAATCGAGTCGAGCGATCGGCAGACGAAACCGAAAAGCCCGTCGTTTTTGTTGTTGTCGAGACAGTAACCCTCGCCGACACCGGAACCGTTGCAGAACATATAGTTTGTTCCCGCATCGTCGACGAACCCCTGCGAGGCGTCGCGCGGATGCTTCTGAATTTGACGGATCCGGGGCGCGGTTTCGCTCGGACAGCCGAGAATTTCGCAGGGAAAAAGGAGCTGCTCGTAAATTTCGGTGTTCGGCGCCGTTCCTCCCGAGAAGGCTCTGTATTTATAATCGGTAACATCGACCCCTTCCATAAAGGCTCCCTGTTCGATAAAGGGGAGGATGCGCGCGTGAACCGAGAATTCGGTTTTGACGTTTTTCACCGAGGCGGCGGTGCCGCTCGAGTCGTGGTCGCACCACGAGGTGAACGGGGGAAAACCGCCCGCCGTGTCATGATAAGTGTGGAGCGCCAGTGTCCACTGCTTGATGTTGTTGGTGCATTTCATTCGGCGCGCGGCTTCCCGCGCCGCCTGTACCGCCGGAAGGAGAAGCCCGATCAGAAT
>ONWH01000085.1 GCA_900321495.1 uncultured Planctomycetota bacterium | reverse complement strand
TTCGTCAGACGGTAAAAGCCCCGAAGCTGAATCTCGAAATGGCCTGCTCTCCCGAGATTATCACCATCGCCGAAGAAATCGTTCCTGATCAGGCAACGCTCGTGCCGGAAAAGCGTCAGGAGGTCACGACCGAGGGTGGACTTGATGTCATCGGCGGCTATGAGACTGTTGCCAACACGGTCAGACGCCTTCAAGCGAAAGGGGTTGCGGTTTCCCTCTTTCTGGATCCCGATCCTGCACAGATTGATGCTGCGAGAAAGATGGGAGCCAACGCAGTCGAACTCCATACCGGCGCGTACGCCAACGCCTCTTCGGCCGCGGTTCGTCAGGCAGAACTCCAAAAGCTTCTCTGTTCGGGTCGGCAGATCATTGAACTGGGAATGGAGCTTCATGCCGGACACGGTCTGACGTATCATAACGTCAGGCCGGTTGCACTGATCCCCGGAATGGCGGAACTGAATATCGGGCACAGCATTATCGCGCGTGCATTGTTTGTCGGTCTGACCGTCGCGGTCGCCGAAATGAAGAAGATCATCAACGAAGAGTAATATCATTCCCCGAATTACCTAGACAGGAATTTTTATGACAACTCGATGCGCACAGTTTGCAGGAATGTCTGTGGCCATGACGACCCCATTCAAGAACGGGAAGGTCGATTTTGACCGGTTGGCCGAGCAGGTGGAATTCCAGGTTGAGGCCGGAACAACCGCTCTGGTTCCGGTCGGCACCACGGGGGAATCTCCGACACTTTCCCATGACGAACACCGCGAGGTGATTCGTGCCGTGGTTAAGGCCGCCGCCGGCCGAATCAAGGTGATGGCGGGGACCGGCTCGAACTCGACCGCCGAGGCAATCGAACTGACCCGGTTTGCCGAAAAGGCGGGTGCCGATGCTGCGCTTTTGGTCGGCCCCTATTACAACAAGCCGATGCAGGAAGGTTTCTATCAGCACTTTAAAGCGGTTGCCGGATCGGTCGGGATTCCCCTTTGTGTTTATAATATTCCCGGACGGACAGGGAAGGCGATCGATTCGGAGACGATCATTCGTCTGGCGGAGATCAAGAATATCGGGATGGTGAAAGAGGCAACCGGTTCAATGGATAACGCCTCGAAGATTATTGCGGCGACCGATCTGACAGTCCTTTCGGGAGACGACAGCCTTACCCTGCCGTTCATGTCGCTTGGCGCCGAAGGGGCGGTTTCGGTAATCGGGAACTTTATTCCGCGTGAGGCGACGGCGCTCTGCACGGCGATGCTTGAAGGGCGTCTTGATGAGGCGCGAGCGCTTCACCGCCGCCTGTTTCCCCTCTGCCGCGATATGCTTTCGCTGGCGACCAATCCGATTCCGGTCAAGGCGGCTCTCAGCTTACTGGGCCGTGACACCGGTGAACTCCGTCTTCCCCTCACACCACTGGATGAGGCTTCAATGGTCAAGCTGAGCAATTCGTTGACCGATTTCGGTCTCCTCTGATTTTTTCTGGACCGGAAATTCGAGGCGCTGTTCGGGCTTTTCTCTGATTTGACATAACCCGAGGGCGGGAGGCTTGTTTTGCAAGCCTCCCAAGCCGCTTTTCAGGCGGAGCGGATGTTCAAAAATTCCGCCGCCATTAAGTCTGCCGAATCAAACCTTATTGCGAATTCCCCTATTCGAAACGGGAGAAACTTCCTTTTCCAGTCTTATAAACGCCGCAATCGCACTTTTCCCTTTGTTCGTCGTTTAGGATTTCAGTTTTTTCCCTTGACCTGTGAAAACTATCTTTTTTCGTTAATATGATGATTTTGTAATAAAGTTCGTAATTTTACCTCCGGAAAACGCATAAACAGTCCTCTTCTTTGCAGGGGCGAAAAATCGGCGTAGCTGTTATTGAATTTTTTCGGAGCTGAGATAAAATGAAATTTCTGGAAAACTTCATTTTTCATTCTGTCACTTACCAGAAAGGGAGATTTTCATTATGCAGTGTACTCGCGAAGTAGAGCAGATGACCTGTGTCGCCAAGGGACCGAATCACGGACCGGCCCCGATCCCGGAAGAAGGGCGATGGGTTCCTGTTACCCAGATTTCCGATATCTCGGGGTTTACCCACGGGATCGGCTGGTGCGCGCCGCAGCAGGGATGTTGTAAACTTACCCTTAATGTCAAAGACGGCATTATCGAAGAAGCTCTCGTTGAGACCCTCGGCTGCTCCGGCATGACACATTCAGCCGCAATGGCCGCTGAAATTCTCTCCGGAAAAACTCTTCTTGAGGCTCTGAATACCGACCTGGTCTGTGACGCGATCAATACGGCGATGCGCGAACTCTTTCTTCAAATTGCCTACGGGCGTTCGCAGTCGGCCTTCTCGGAAGGCGGGCTCACTATCGGCGCCGGTCTGGAAGATCTCGGAAAAGGTCTCCGCAGCCAGGTCGGTACGATGTTCTCGACTAAAGTCAAAGGGCCCCGTTATCTTGAAATGGCCGAAGGCTATGTCTTGAAGGTCGGTCTCGACAAAGACGACCAGATCATCGGCTATCAGTTTGTCAACCTTGGCAAAATGATGGAAGCAATCCGCAAAGGTACCGATCCCAAAGAAGCGTACGAAAAGAATATCGGCACGTACGGCCGGTTTGCCGAAGCGGTCAAAGTCATTGATCCCCGTAAGGAATAGTTTTGTGACGAATCGGTTTTGTTTATTCGAAAGCAAAAAACACCAGTAATGATGAGGTTGAAATATGGTTCAGTTTGAAAGTTATGAACGGAGAATTAAGCAGATCGAACAGGTGCTTTCCAAGTATCAGTTCGCAAGTCTCGAAGAAGTTCGCGATCTCTGTCTTTCGAAAGGGGTTGATGTTGAAAAGATCGTCAAAGGAATCCAGCCGATTGCTTTTGAAAACGCGGTTTGGGCCTACACTCTAGGTGCCGGGATCGCTTTTAAAAAGGGGTGTGTCAAGGCCGCCGACGCTGCCGAAGCGATTGGTGAAGGTCTGCAGGCCTTCTGTATTCCGGGATCGGTGGCCGACCAGCGTCAAGTTGGTTTGGGGCACGGTAATCTTGCTGCCATGCTTTTGCGCGAAGAAACCCGTTGCTTCTGTTTCCTGGCCGGTCATGAATCGTTTGCCGCCGCCGAAGGGGCAATCGGAATTGCCCGTACGGCAAATAAAGTCCGCAAGACCCCGTTGAAGGTCATTCTGAACGGACTTGGTAAAGACGCAGCGATGATTATCAGCCGTATCAACGGGTTCACCTATGTTCAGACCAAGTACGACTACTATACCGGTGAAGTCAAGGTCGTTAAGGAGACTCCCTATTCGGACGGCGAACGTGCGAAGGTTCGCTGTTTCGGCTGTGATGATGTTTCGGAGGGTGTCGCCATCATGCGGATGGAGGATGTCGACGTCTCCATTACCGGGAACTCGACCAACCCGACCCGTTTTCAGCACCCGGTTGCCGGGACGTATAAGAAGTGGTCGAATGACAACGGAAAGAAATATTTTTCGGTCGCTTCGGGCGGCGGGACTGGCCGCACCCTTCACCCCGACAACATGGCCGCCGGTCCGGCATCGTACGGGATGACCGATACGATGGGGCGGATGCATTCCGATGCTCAGTTCGCCGGTTCATCTTCGGTTCCGGCCCACGTTGAGATGATGGGGCTGATCGGTATGGGTAACAATCCCATGGTCGGCGCTTCGGTTGCCGTTGCTGTTGCGGTGGAAGAGGCCGGTAAATAGTTTTCTTCATTTTCACTGTCTGAAGATGTATCGGGTTGCCCGTTATCCCGAAAAACGATTTTTGAAAGAAGTTTTTCGGGAATTTTTCGCGTCAATCCGTTCTATGACTCAGAAGAAAGGTTGTTCCATGAAGCGTGCTTTGTCTTTCCTCCTTTCCGCTCTGGCGCTCCTTGCGGCCGTTCCGATTCGTGCCGATGTCGCCACGACGAAAACCTTCACCGACAATGCGGTTTTACAGCGTGATATGGCTGTACGCATTTGGGGAACGGCTGATGCCGGTGAAAAGGTAGTTGTTTCGTTTGCTGATCAGAAGAAGGAAACGACTGCAGACAGTGACGGTGGGTGGTCCGTCTTTCTCGATCCGATGCCGGCCTGTGGCGAGGGGAAAGATCTTGTCATCTCGGGAAAGAACACACTCATTTTTCACAATGTGGTTGTCGGTGAAGTCTGGATCTGCGGCGGCCAGTCAAATATGGAAATGCCCCTTAACTCATGGGGACAGCCCCGGCTGGCGTGCACTGAGGAGGAGATTAGCGGTGACTACTCGTTCATCCGTTATAACCGTGCCGAACATGTGATTTCAGACGAACCCCGCGATGAGTTCAACTCTGCGGGGTGGCTTCTCTGCAAGGACGGCATTCAGAAAAACTGTACTGCGGCAGGTTTTCACTTTGCGGTTCGTCTTCATAAGGAACTGGGTTGTCCGGTTGGTCTGATCGACTCGAACTGGGGCGGCTCGAACATCAACAGTTGGATTCCCGCCACCGGTTGGAAGAAGGTTCCGGAACTGATTCCGATACGCGATCAGTATGAAGCCGAACTCAGTGCTGGGAAAAAGGTTGAAGACTGGGCTAGGCAGGCCGGTATGTTCAACGCCATGCTTAACCCCTGGGTTCCCTACACCATTCGCGGTGCGATCTGGTATCAGGGTGAGTCGAATGCCGCCGAACAGGAGTTTTATTTCTTCAAACAGAAGGCGATGATTGAGGAATGGCGTCACCTCTGGGGAGAGGGGGATTTCCCCTTCTACTGGGTTCAGCTGGCACCTTTTACTCACCCATCGATCAGGGCCGATGTGACCGGTGATTGGCCCGGCCTGCGCGATGGTCAGACGAAATGCCTGGAACTGCCGAATACCGGACAGGCGGTTATCATTGATGTTGGCGAGACGCTCGATATTCATCCGCGTGACAAGTTCGATGTAGGGAACCGGCTTGCCCTTTGGGCATTGGCAGGAGTTTTTGGAAAAGATGTTGAGCCGCAGAGTCCGACTTTCGAATCGGTGAAATTCGAAAATGGGAAAGCGATCGTGAAGTTCAGTCATGTTGGAAGCGGGCTGATAACCGGTGTCAAGAACGGGCGGGAGTCTCTGGTCGAAACTCCCGGTACCGCGCCGCTGCGGTTCGCCGTCGGTGAGCTTCTTCCCAAAAATAATGAGAAGGATCCGGATAAGCTTGCTTGGATTTTTGCCGATGCCGAAATCGTCGGCAGTGACACGGTCGTGGTCAGTTCTCCCTATGTAAAGAATCCTTCCGCCGTCCGCTATGCATGGCAAATGAATCCGGAAGGGTGCAATCTTTACAGCAGGGAAGGGTTGCCGGCAACGCCGTTCCGAACTGACAAGTAGAACATCGTTTCTGATCCATCAATGTAACAGACGAAATTCAAAGGACAAAAATGAGACGTAGAGATTTCTTCAAAAAGTCGGCGGCCGCGGCACTTGGGCTGGGGCTCATGGGCGCGTTTCCGGTTCCCGGTTATTCCAAGATTAAAGGTGCAAACGGGAAATTGAATATCGCACAAGTTGGCGTTGCCGGAATGCAAGGGGATTTCCACCTGACCGGTTCGGCTTCCGAGAACCGTTTCGCACTCTGCGACGTGGATACTGCACTTCTTGACCCGGTCTGTGAAAAGAACCCCGGGGCGAAACGGTTTGTCGATTGGCGTGACATGCTCGACCAGGTTGGAGATCAGGTCGACGCGATCATCGTCTCGACTCCGGATCACGCTCATGCGCCGGTTTCGTGCGCGGCGATGCGGCGCGGAATCCATTGTTACTGCGAAAAGCCTTTGGCTCATACTGTCTCCGAGATCCGTGCAATGCAGAAACTCGCGAAAGAAAAGGGCCTTGTCACTCAGATGGGGACGCAAATTCACGCCGGGTCGAACTATCGCCGGGTCGTTGAACAGATTCGTGCGGGAGTGATCGGTCAGATCTCTGAAATTCATGTTTGGGTGGGGACCGTTTGGGGCGGAAGTCCGGCTTCGAATGAAGACATCGCGGTTCCGAAGACCCTGAACTGGGATCTCTGGATCGGTTCCGCACCGATGCGCAAATACCAGCCCTGTTATTTCGGCGGGAACTGGCGTTCGTTCTGGGATTTCGGTAACGGAGCCATGGGAGATATGGCGTGCCACTTTATGGATCTTCCGTTCTGGGCTCTTGGTCTGACCTATCCGAAAACGGTTGAACCGAGCCACATCGCTCCTGCCGACCCCGACTATGCGCCTAAAGATCTTTCCGTCCGCTATACGTTCGAGCAGGAAAATGGGTATCCTCTGACGCTGACCTGGTACGATGGCAAACGCCGTCCCGCGATTCTTCCGGCGCTCGGTCTTTCCGACAAGAACAGCGGTGTTCTTTTTGTCGGAACCGAAGGCGCCCTCTGGTCCAATTATTCAAGCCATATCCTTCTCCCCTCGGGGAAGGAACCGGTTGAGTCGGTTGATACCATTCCCGAATCAATCGGTCATCATGCTGAATGGATCGAAGCGATCAAAACCGGCGCTGCGATTGACGCGACAACGTGCAACTTCGAGTATTCCGGCCGGCTTGCCGAGACCGTTCTCCTGGGTCCGCTCTCCTATCGTTGCGGCGGGCGGCTTGAGTATGACTCGGAAAAAATGGAAGCGACCAACTGCCCGAAGGCCTCACAATACCTTACCGCGGTTTATCGTGAGGGGTGGGGATTGGATTTCTGAAAGTCCGTTTAAAATATCCATGTGCCGTCCCGGTTTCGGGACGGTTGTTGTTGACAAGTCTCCCGGCGGTTCTATAATTCTTTCTTCCTATGGAAATCTATTCCGCCGGAATGGACCATGTGGAAATGACACCATGAGAATGGAAGGTGTGAGTTGCAATTGGTTAAGATTATCCCGTGTCTAGATACCAAAGACGGCCGTTTGGTCAAAGGTGTCAATTTTGTCGACGTGAAAGATGTTGGTGATCCTGCAGAGTACGCCAAGGCGTATTCGGAAGCCGGAGCAGACGAGCTCGTTTTTCTTGACATCACAGCAACACTTGAAGGCCGCCAAACCCGTATTGAAGCCGTCAAACGCACGGTTCAGGCCTGCTCGATTCCATTGACCGTCGGCGGCGGTATCCGCACGATCGACGATATCCAGGAAATGCTTGACCTCGGTGTTTCAAAACTTTCGATGAACAGCGCGGCGGTCAAGAATCCCATGATTATTGAGGAGGCCTCTAAGCGATTCGGTTCCGATAAAATCACTGTTGCGATAGATACACGCAAATCGGAAACCCTTCCGTCCGGCTTCGAGGTAGTAGTGAGCGGCGGAACCAAGGGAACCGGTATTGATGCGGTCGAATGGGCCCGCCGGGTTGAGGATCTCGGTGCCGGTGCCATTCTCCCGACAAGCATGGATACAGACGGGATGCAAACAGGATACGATCTTCCGATGACACGTGCTATTGCCGATGCCGTGAAGCTCCCGGTGATTGCTTCCGGCGGGGCTGGGTCGCTCGAGGATCTTTACAACGGTGTTGTCGAAGGGCATGCGTCCTCTCTCTTGGTCGCTTCAATTGCACACTTCGGCACGTTTACAATCCGCCAAATGAAAGAATATTTGACCGAACGCGGCGTTCCGGTTCAGCTTGGGTAGCTCGCGGAATAATCGTTTCCTGATTATTTTTCTCACCCCCCCGGGTTTTCTTTTTTTCTGGCGTTGTAAGCGTAAATGCGGTGACAAAAAGGAAATTCGGGGGGCTTTTCAGATACCGTTCCATTGAGAACATAACCCTTACCACGAAGGTCGTACGATGAAACAGCTCTTAACGGGAAATGAGGCAATTGCCCGTGGTGCGTGGGAGGCCGGTGTCAGTGTTGTTTCCGGTTATCCCGGAACTCCCTCAACCGAAATATTGGAGAATCTCAGCAAATTCTATAAGGACGACGTCTTTTGCGAATGGGCTCCGAATGAGAAAGTAGGATTTGAGGTCGCCATCGGCGCCTCCTCCGCTGGTGCCCGAGCGATGACCACAATGAAACACGTCGGTTTGAATGTCGCGGCGGATCCCCTGATGACCTTTGCGTATATCGGCGCGATCGGCGGTTTTGTTGCCGTTGTCGCAGATGACCCGGGGATGAACTCGTCTCAAAACGAACAGGATACTCGTGAGTTTGCCAAGTTTGCCAAGATTCCCGTGATCGAACCCTCCGATTCAGCCGAAGCCCTTGCGTTCACCAAAGAAGCGTTTGAGATATCCGAAAATTTTGGTACTCCGGTCATTCTCCGCTCCACAACGACTCTCAGCCACTCGCGCGGTTGTGTCGAACCGGGAGAGCGGGTTGCGCTGAACCGGACAATTCGCTTTGAAAAGGATCCTCCGCGTCACGTTCCGATTCCCGCGTGGGCCAGGCCGATGCATCAGCGTCTTCTGAAACGTTTGGCTGAATTGCAAGACGCAGCTTCCTCCTCGCCGCTGAACCGGATTGAGTGGAGAGACCGCCGCGTCGGGATCATTACGCACGGCGTTACTTATCATCATGTTCGGGAGGTCTTTCCCGAAGCTTCGGTACTGAAGCTCGGATGGTGCTATCCATGGCCGGATAAGCTCTTAAGAGAGTTCGCTGAAGGGGTTGACCGTGTAATCATCGTTGAAGAGCTTGAAGGGCTCATTGAAGAGCATGTCAAAGCCCTGGGAATTTCATGCGTCGGAAAAACACTGGAAGACGAAGTTCTGGTTCCCCGTCTCTACGAAATCAATGTCGACGTTCTCCTGGAAGTGCGCCGTAAGCTCACCGAAACGGGACTCTATCCCTTCGAACCGATCCGGTTGATGACGGCCGAAAAGGAGAATCCCAATAAGAAAAATATTCCCGCCCTGCCTCCACGCCCACCGGTCCTCTGCCCCGGGTGTCCCCATCGCGGTATTTTTTACGCGTTGGGACGATTTGACGTTGTTGTGACCGGCGACATCGGTTGCTATACTCTTGGGGTTGCTCCGCCGCTGAACCGAATTGATACTACCACCTGTATGGGGGCTGGCGTTACAATGGCTCACGGTATGGAAAAAGCCGGGAACGACCGCCGTGTTGTCGGCATTGTGGGCGATTCCACTTTCTTCCATTCAGGGATCACCGGTCTTCTTGATATCGGCTACAACAAGGGTAAAGCGATTACCATCGTTCTGGATAACCGGATTACCGCAATGACGGGACACCAGGACAATCCCGGTACAGGAAAAACGATTATCGGTGAAGAAACATTTGCCGCCTCGGTTGCGGAAATCGGCCGCGCAGTCGGGATCAAGAATATCGTCGAGGTAAACCCCTTCAAACTGAATGAAACTCTCGCAGTTCTAAAGAAAGCGATCAAATCCGATGAAGCATGGCTGATCGTCTCTATTGCGCCGTGTCCCTTGGCCTATCGTCAAGTTGCCTCTGCCCCCTTGACCGTCAGTCAGGACAAGTGCAAAAAATGCAAAGCGTGTCTGAAACTCGGTTGTCCGGGGATTGAAAGGGAAGGAGACGAAATTCGAATCAATCAACTCCTTTGCAATGGTTGCGGACTCTGTTCAGAAGTATGCGCTTTCGGCGCGCTGGGTTGTGTCGCAAAGTAGAAGGAGAAAACAGACATGAATGCAGACAGTGATAAAATCAAAAGCGGAGTCGAAACACAGAGTATTGTTCTGGTCGGTGTCGGAGGACAGGGAATTCTTCTGGCGAGTGAGATCATCGCCCGAACCATCATGACTTCTGGTTATGATGTCAAGATGAATGAAATTCACGGGATGGCCCAGCGTGGAGGATCAGTTGTAGCTCAGATCCGTCTCGGATCCGAAGTCGCGAGTCCTTTGGTCCCCCGCGGCACGGCTAAGGTGCTCGTTTCCCTGGAACGGATTGAGGCGATGCGTTTTGTCGATTTTCTGGCGCCGGACGGCCTCGCGGTAGTTTCGGATCAGGCGATCATTCCCGTCACTGCATCGGTCGGTTCCATTCCGTACCCTGAAGTCAATGAAGAGACTCTCCGGTCCGTTTTTCCGAATCTGATCTATGTTCACGCGCTGGCCCAGACAGAAAAGATCGGCAATGCCAAAGCGGTCAATACCATTTTGCTCGGTGCACTTTCGACACAGTTCCCGTTTCCGGTCGAAAACTGGAAAAATTCCATTAAAACAACAGTCAAGCCGAAATTCGTCGATGTTAACCTGAAAGCGTTCGAAATCGGCCGCAATCTGAAGTGATGATTCCGAAGAAATCCCGCTTCGTTCGCGGTAACGTCTGTCGTTTCGATGGACGTTGCCGCGAGATTTAATCGATGCTCTGCTTCCGAGGCAGAGCTTTTTTGATAATGTCCACTGAGGAGAAAAGTTATGGCGAAGTTCAGTTTTTTTTCAGTGAATGAACTCCTAGCTTCACCACGCTTACGTCCGATTGTCGAAAGACTCCATCCGGCCGCGGTTACGGCGATCGTCAAGGGGGTTTACGAGGATGTGGTTCGTGAGATGTCTTCTGCTGCGGCCGAACGACGGACCCCGGAACTGGCGGAACTGACCGATAAGATTCTTGCCCGTCTCCAGGATGTCGAACGGAAGGAGAATTCGCTCTTAATTGACGCTTCCGGAATACTTTTCTCTTCTCCCCGCTTGGAACCGCATTTGAGCCGCCGCGCTATTGATGAGATGATATGGCGGCTCGATGCCTCAATTGCCGGTTTCGATCCTGATGAAAACGAGCAACCGATCAATACCGATCTGTGGATGCGTGGAATATTCCCCTCTGCGACAAAGATTGCCGCCGACTTCTGCTCAGTAACCGGTGTGGAAGATGTTCTTTTCTTCGGCTCCCCACAGCAGGCGGAACTGGCATTAATTCAGGCATACTGTTGTGAGAAAAATTTGGGAATCGCCCGCCGCGATCTCTATGAAGATTCGGAGGGGAACCGTTTTGCCGACCGACTCTTTCTTCCGAAAAAACGAGTTCGGGAAGTTGGGGCGTCGAATCGGGCACGATTCTCCGATTTCTTAGATATCTGCCAGCCGGACACCGGCTTGATTTGGCTAGCATCCGGGGTTCATTCCGACATGGTTCCAACGCTCGAACCATGCGATCTGACCCTGCTGCGCGATAACGCCCGCCTTTATTCCATTCCGGTCGTAGGTCGATACGATTTCGCTCCCCTTATTTCCTTTTCCGAAGAGCTTTCCGGTTTAATTCCGACCATTTCCGAACTGAACCTGCTCGATTATGACCTTATTCTGACCAGCGGCGGGCAGCTTCTTGGCGGTCCGAACTGCGGAATCATCGCTGGACGGAAAGCGTATCTGGAGCCGCTACGGAAAGCGGGTTTTGATCGGCTTTTTGCCCCCAATCGCGCAGATCTGGCAGGATTTGCCGAAACGGTTAACATTTCACGTTCCCGTGACCGTGCCGAGCAGGAGATTCCGATAGTACGGATGGTTACCGGACCGAAAGCCAACCTGCAAAATCGCGCAGAACGTCTCGCTCCTCTGTTATCAGCGACCAAGGGGGTCATTTCGGCTGATCCGATTCCGTGCGAAACCCTCCTCTACCCGGGTGCCGAAAAGGCTCGAATCTCCTCGGTGGGGGTTCGTTTGAGACCCGCGAAAAACAGTGCCGAAGAACTCGAATCATTTCTTGAAAAGGGGAAACCCGGATTGAAAGGGACGGTGAAAGCTGGTACAATCGTAATAGACCTTAAAACCGTTTTGCCACAGTGGGATCAGGTCATTCTCTCCATTTTTGACAAACTGTACGGATGAGACGAAAAGTATTGATCGCCCAGATTCTGCTCTTTTTGTTTTTCCTCCTCCCGGGCTTTGCCTTCCCGGATGAGGATGAGGTCCCTTCTGCGCAGGGTATCGAGGAGGATTCCGAATCATCCCCGCTTATATTCCGTCTGATTCCTCCCGCATCGCAGGGGACGGTTGATCTGACGGCGACGGAAAACGCCTGGGCACGGTTTGTTCCACAAAGTTGGGTCAGGTATCAGACTTCGGTTGTGACAGGGACGGAGTCGGAGCCGATTCGATCGCTGACCGAGGTCAAGCAAACACTCGAACGGGTCGATGAACAGAGCTACACTCTCCAGCGCTGTGTCTCGGTTCAGACCGGCGCGCGGGAACTTGTCCGCCGTCCCGAACTGATTACCTATAATTTCTACGATCGAGCTGCTGATCACTGCCTTGTCTCTGAGACCGGTTCCTGTGATAATATCAGTATCAATATCGGTCTGAAAAAACCGGACAACCCGTTTTTTATGGATATGGGACGGGTTACACGAATCGTTCCCTGCTATGTACGGATTTTCAATAAACAGATTGAGAATCGCCGCGAAGAAACCAAAGTATGGTATTCGCCCGTGATTTTTCCTTACCTGCTGAAACAGGAGTCACGTGTTTATATTCTGCCGGAAAATGGGGAAGGGGAAGGAACCCTCTCTCGTGCGTCGACAACTGAGATATGGAAGAATTCCCTTGACTTACGTTTCGGTCTTGTTAAGGAATGGATGACTTTGATGATCGAGACCGATGCAAACGGTCGGATTCGAACACGTGTGACGACCCTTCACTCAAGTCAGGTTCCGGGTGGAGTACTCGAAGAGACTTCTATCGAATATGACGCCGACGGAGTTCAAGTTTCGAGGAGCGATTCGCGGTTACTCGATTATTATGCGGCTCCAAGATGATTTACCATCAGTTGATATAAGAAAATTATGAGGATTACCATGAAGAAATTACTTGTTTTGATCCTTGTGGCCTTTTTAGCCGGAGTTTTTTCAATCAGCGCCGACGAGCCGGGAAAGTATGGTGTTGGAACAAGTGACCAATTTCACGGACCTGTTGGTCTTCAGATGTACAGCCTGAGGAGCTACTATGCAGAAGATCCGGAAAAGGCATTCCGCACGGCTTCGGAATACGGCTTTGTCGAAGTCGAGTATTCCGCCATCAGGGGGCTGTCGCCGGAAGATTATGTCGCTTTTCTCAAAAAGTACAACCTGCGGGCCTTCAGCGGTCATTGGCCGTTTGAACAGCTCGAGAATAATACGGATGGTGTTATTGCCGAAGCCAAAACACTCGGTCTTGATTCCGTTGGGGTCGCATGGCTTCCTCATACCGGAAAGTTTACCGAAGATGACTGTCGCCGTGCCGCAGAGGTCTTTAACCGGGCCGCACCCAAACTGCATGAAAATGGTTTAGATCTCTATCTGCACAATCACGGTTATGAATTCGAGCCTTACGAACATGGTACCCTTTTGGATCTTTTTATGAGCCTGACCGAATGTTCCGGTGTGAAACTCCAGCTCGATATTCTCTGGACGATTTTCCCGGGACAGGATCCGGTTTCAATCATGAAAGAGTACCCAACTCGAATTCATTCCCTTCATCTGAAAGACCTTAAAAAAGGTGTTGAGGGAAACCTTTCCGGCGGTACAAACGTTGAAAATGACGTGGCGCTCGGAACCGGTCAGGCTGACTATCCCGCGATTTTGAAAACGGCTCAGGAGATAGGTGTTCCCCATTTCTATATTGAGGACGAATCTCCTTTCTTTGAAACGCAGATCAGAGAGAGCCTTAACAATCTGGAAGAAAAGATCAAATGGTAAAAGACTCATGTGCGGAGGTTCTTTCCCGAAATTGACTTTCGCATAAAGGGTTTGAGCTTGATAAAAGAATATTTCGGGACAGCAGAAAGAGTTTGAGTGTCATCATGTTTGAAGGAAATGCAATCATTGGGCAGAGCGGCGGTCCGACCTCGGTTATTAACGCAAGTCTCTGTGGTGTAATCCAAACATGCCTGGAACAGGGTTCGATCGGCAAATCGGCCCGTATTGATAAAATTCTCGGGATGAAATACGGTATTGAAGGTTTTATGAAAGACCAGGTTATAGATCTCGGAGCGCAGCCTGCTGACGTGATCGAAGGTCTGAAAACAACTCCCGCCAGTGCGCTTGGAAGTTGCCGTTACAAGCTGAAGGATACAGATTTCGCGCCGGTTCTCGAGAAGCTTAAGAAGTACGGCATCCGCTATTACTTCCTGATCGGCGGTAATGACACGATGGACACGATTCATCGTGTTGAAGCCTATTGCAAGTCTCAGGGATACGAACTCCGTGGGATCGGCGTTCCGAAAACCGTAGATAACGACCTTTTCGCAACAGACCATACCCCCGGTTTTCCCTCAGCGGCACGCTATGTGGCCCTTTCGGTGAAACAGGCAGGCATGCTGGCACGCGATATGAAAAAAGTCGATCAGTACGTCATTTTTCAGACAGTTGGCCGGAGTGCAGGCTGGCTTCCTGCCGCAGCAGCATGCGCCAAAGAGGCAGAGGATGACGCGCCTCATATCATCCTTCTCCCGGAACGTCCCTTCGAAAAAGAAAAGTTTTTAAGGGAAGTCCGTCAGGCCTATGATAAGTACGGCTGGGTCAGTATTGTCTGCGGCGAAGGGGTCTGCTATGCCGATGGTCGCCCGGTGAGTGCCTCCGAAGTTGCTGACAACTTTTCGAATGTCGAGTTCGGCGCGATGGCCGGTACGAGCGCCGCGATGATGCTTCATCGAATGATTGCCGACGAGTTTGGTTGGCGCGGAGAATTTCAAGTCACCGAGTCTCTTCAGATGTCAGCCGCCGATCGTGCGACAGCGCTTGATATCGATGAGGCATGGTGCTGCGGTCGGCGTGCGGTTGAGCTGGCGCTTTCGGGTGATTCGGGAGTTATGGTCACGATGAACCGTATTTCGAACAATCCCTATGAAATCGAATTCGGAACCGCTCCCCTTTCGGAAGTCGCAAACGGTGAAAAGCCAATGCCTGACCACTTCATTTGTGGTGACCGTTACTTTGTCACTGATGCGTGCCTTGATTATCTCAAGCCGCTGGTGGGTGAAATGCCGAGATACGTTCGTCTCTATAAAGACTGACGGACAGCTCACTCGGTCCGGTTGCAAGTTTTGCGTTAGTCAGGATGTGTGTCCTTAATTCGTCTTCGGTTTTAAAGGGGAGTTAGGGGCGCACTGTTCGAAAACCGAGAATTATTAACAAGCGGAAATACAAGGAGTGTTTCTTATGGATCGGAAAGAATTTCTGAAATCTCTTGCAGCCGCCGGTTTGGTTGCTACTGTTATGCCGCATGGCGAGCTCACTCTTCTGGCTCAGGGCGGTCAAGACGGAATGCCTGATATGGTCGCGGTTCTCGGTGGGGAGCCTGCCGCGATGTTTGGAGAAGGAATCGCTACGATGGGGGGGATTTCCAAGTACATCAGCAAAGGGGACCGCGTGGTACTCAAACCGAACGCGGCATGGGATCGTCCCCCCGAAATGGCAGCCAACACGAACCCCGAACTGATGTCCGCCATCGTCAAAGCCTGTTTCGAAGGGGGAGCCAAAGAGGTTCTTGTTTTTGATCACACATGTGACAATTGGAAGAAGAGTTACGAAAACAGCGGGATTGAAAGAGCCGTTACCGCCGCCGGAGCGAAAATGATTCCCGCCGATGAAGAAGAATACTACAGAGAAATCGATTTTCCGCAGGGGAAAGTGCTCAAAAAAGCGAAAGTTCACAAAGCGATCCTCGACTGTGACGTCTGGTTCAACATTCCGATCCTCAAAGTCCATCGCGGGGCTAAAATGACAGTAGCGATGAAAAACCTGATGGGGATCGTCTGGAACCGTCAGTTCTTCCATCGTCATGACCTCTCTCAGGCGATTGCTGATGTCAACACGCTTAAAAAGAAACCAGCGCTCAATATCGTGGATGCATATCGTGTGATGAAATCAAACGGTCCGCGTGGGCTGGGGGAAGGGGACGTTGTTTTGACGAAAGGCCTTTTTATTTCTTCAGACCCAGTCGCCGTTGATACCGCTGCTACCAAATTCCTAGGACGTGTCACCAAAATGACGGTCGAGGAAGTCAACCATATCGCTTACGCCCGTGATCTCGGTCTCGGGACGACAGATTTGGATTCTCTGAATATCGAGAGGATCAAACTTTAAAGGAAGGAGTATGTTGCGTAAGTCCAGGGTCGCTTTGGCAGTTGTTGTCTTCACGGCACTTACCGCCTACTTTCTCGATTTCTCCGAAACGGTTCCGCACTTCGTCCGATGGCTGGCAAAGATTCAGCTTTTGCCCGCCCTTGCCGGTGCCTTGGATGGAGTCGTTCTGAGCCTCGTTATCGTAGCGGCACTGGCTATTCTGACCCTCCTTTTCGGGCGTATATATTGTTCCTGCCTTTGTCCGCTCGGAATTTTACAGGATCTGATTTCCCGTATTTCAGTTCTGCTTTCAAGAAAAAAGCGGAAAGTCTACCGCTATGGATCACCCCGTACGCGCTTGCGTTATAGTCTGTTCATAGCCTGTGCGCTCGCTCTCATTTTGAATCACTGGGGAATTCTGCGACTTTCACTTCCGGTCGGACTTTTTGATCCTTACGCGAACTTCGGTCGGATCGTCACCCATGTTTTTTATCCGTTCTATGCCTTGGGGAACAATCTGATAGCCATGATTGCCAGACATTTCGGCAATTTTAGGTTCTATTTGGTCAGAGGGTCGGTACAGGACGTTTTCACCCTGGTGGTTGCTGTTCTCTCGCTTGCTTTGATCGGGATAATGGCAGGCCGATACGGACGTATCTACTGCAACACTGTCTGCCCGGTCGGCACCCTTCTGGGAATTCTATCCCGCCACTCTCTTTTACGTGTCCGAATTAATCACGCGAAATGCATCGGATGCCGTTTGTGCGAAACAGCGTGTAAGGGAGGGTGCATTGATATCGAGCACAAGACAATCGACTATAGTCGGTGTGTCGTGTGTTTTGACTGCTTGAATTCGTGTAAAAAAAAGGCCATTCAGTACAGCCGCTCATCCGAATTGAGCGTAACCGTCCATGAACGCCCGACGGAAAATTTTTCTTCTGCGGTATTTCCGGTCACGGATTTTTCGAAACGCCGGTTCTTGGAAGGAACTGCCGGACTCTTCCTGACCGGAAATCTTTTCAGCCTTTTCGAAAACATCTCTGCTCAGGAACCCGTTAATCCGAATGCGGAAGCGGCACCGGGTGGACTTCCAATCTCAAAAAACGGGAAAGTCGGTTATAAGGTCGAACATGCCGTGTCCCCCCCGGGTTCTGTCAGTGAAGATCATCTGGCTGCACGATGCACGTCATGCAATCTTTGTATTGCGAAATGTCCCCAGCATGTGATTAAACCGGCGTTTCTTGATTACGGGCCCGGCGGTATGATGCTTCCGGTTATGAAGTTTTCAACCGAGGTTTTCTGCAATTATGACTGTACGATTTGCGGGGAGGTTTGTCCTGCCGACGCGATTAAACCTCTCACCCTTGAAGAAAAACATTTAACTCAGATCGGACATGTTGTTTTCATCAAGGAGAACTGTGTCGTCTTCACCGAAGAGACAAACTGCGGCGCGTGTGCCGAACATTGCCCGACTCAAGCTGTTCGCATGATCGATTACAAGGGGAATCTGACAATTCCCGAAGCACGTGAACAGTACTGTGTCGGATGCGGCGCCTGTGAGTCAATCTGTCCTGTCGAACCATTTAAGGCGATTCATGTCGAAGGGAACAGAGTACACAAACAGGCTGAACTCCCTCCGCAAGAAGAAAAAGTCGAAGTGAAAATGGATGATTTCGGTTTCTGACCGAAGTCGGTTGGAAAGAAGAGTGATCCATGTCGAATAATAAATCAAATTCAAAAAATTTCCTCAGGAATTATGCTGCCGAAGTCGCCGAAAATCTGATGAAAACAGATTTCGGCATTCTGGCCGAAATTGCCGCGAAGATTTTAGAAACGAAAAGACTGGGGAAGCGAATTTTCACCGCCGGAAACGGTGGGAGTGCTGCAACCGCCTCTCACATGGGGAACGATCTTCTGAAAGGAACGCGCAGATTCGGCAGGGAAGGGTTTCGTTCAATCGCCCTCTGTGACTCACTTCCAATCGTTACCTGTCTGGCGAACGACTTCTCTTACGATGATATCTACTCCATTCAGCTTCGTACTTATGCCGAACCTGGTGATCTTTTTATCGCTTTCAGCGGAAGCGGCAATTCACCCAACGTAGTTAACGGAGCAAAAACTGCGAAGGAGATGGGGTTGTTTACCATTGAATTCGGAGGCCGAGACGGCGGCAAACTTAAAGAATACTCCGACCTTGCTCTTATCGCACCGACCGATTCAATGGAGCAACTCGAAGATATGCACATGCTTTATGAACATGCGATTGTTTCCCTTTTGCAGAGAGTTCTCGATGACGAATTCGATATTGAGATTATCCGTTACCCAAAAATCGGTTTCCCGTTCAGGTGCGCTCTCTTTGATTTTGACGGAACCCTGAGCCTGATCCGCCAGGGATGGCAGGATGTGATGATCCCATATTTTATCGAAGTTCTCGGTGCCTGCCCGAACGTCGAGGGGGATGCGGAAAAAACCGTCATCGATTTCGTTGATCTTCTGACCGGTAAACAGACCATCTATCAATGTATTCGTCTTGCCGAAGAAGTCTCAAAGAGCGGCGGTAAACCCCTTGATCCAGCGGAGTATAAAGCGGAATACCATCGCCGTCTTTCGGAAAAAATCAAAGGCCGCATTGAAGCCCTCAAAAGCGGCAAGGCGGATCCCGATGAATATGTTGTGCCGGGCGGACGGGCTTTTCTGTCCGCGCTGCGCGACCGCGGTGTGACACTCTTTCTGGCAAGCGGAACCGATGAGCCGTTTGTCCGCGAGGAGATTGAGCTTCTTAAACTCACCTCTTTTTTTGGCCCCCACATCTACGGTGCGAGAAGTGATTACAAAACTTTCTCGAAAGAGATGGTGATTCAGCGCCTTTTGGGAGAAAACGCTCTGGCCGGTGAGCAGCTTGTCGGATTCGGCGACGGTTACGTTGAAATTGAAAACGTCCGTGCGGTC
>ONWH01000037.1 GCA_900321495.1 uncultured Planctomycetota bacterium | reverse complement strand
GCCGCGCCGGGGCAGGCGGAAAGCCCGCGGAGGAGCGGAATATCGAACCACTTGCGGGGGCGGTAAAGCGTGATCGGCTCGGCCATCTCGCCCGGTTTGGCGGCAAACGAAAGGCGCGCGTGAGCTAAAACCGCCTGGTAGAGGAAGACCGGATTGTTCCCGAACCGGAGGAAGAGGTCGGGCGAAACCACCATATACTGCAGGTAGAACTTTTCAATCCGCGCTAGCCGGACCCGCGCGCCGCCCAGGGCGGGGATCAGACGCCCGACCGCATAGGCGCCGCTCGGCAGATGGTGGAAGAAGAGATTGAGCAGGTCAAACGTTCCGCCCTGCGGGACACAGAACGACCCGGCCGATTCGAGAACCGCCTCGACGTCGATCGGAAGAACGCCGGCGCTCTGAATCGGATCGGAAGAGATCCCTTCCCCGCGCGAAACGGGAACAAAAACTTGCTCAATCTTTGGCATGGCACAGTGCCGGTTCGGGACGGACGGACAAAACCAACTTTTCGGTAGTATACCTTACGGGATAAAAAAAGCTCGATTGGCCGCGCGGCAGAACGCGAAAAGTCGCAAAACCGCGTTTTGCCGGAAGCGGCCGCTCGAACTTCATGGGAATTCGGGAAGGAGGTTAGTTCCCAAGGATGGTTCCCACAACATGGAATACGGAACACGCGGGTAAATTTCCCGATCCGGCGCAAAAAAATCCCCCGCATGCGCGGAGGACCCGTCCTTCCCCAGCGAAGCGAAACTATTCGGCAAACCGCTCTTTGATGATCGACTCGACTTCGGCCAGCCAGGCGGCGCGTTCTTCGGGAGAACTCATAATAATCGACTCGAAGTTCCGCCGTCCGAAATCCTTGCTCCCGACCAGTCCGAAAACGATCGTCTTCCAGAAGTTTTCGAGCGGGTCATGGTAAACCTCCAATTCGACATCGCGCGGCGTGTTCGAGGTGGTAAAAATCTGCGCTCTCTTGTCGGTAAAGTTTGAAATGACCCCATTTTCGGAGAAAGAGTAGGCAAATCCGGCGCGAAAGACACGGTCGAGCCACCCTTTCAGAATCGCCGGCGGAGTTCCCCACCAGTTCGGGTGAACGATGACAAATCCGCCCGCTCCGCGGACAGCGTCGATTTCACGCCGGATCGATTCGGGAAGCTCCTCAATCGGGAGTTTTTCTTCCCCCATCGGCATGACAGGATCGAATCCCTCGGCGTAAAGGTCGCGCAGAACCGGCTCATGCCCCAATTCGCGAAGGACACGGCCCGCAGTCTCGGCGATGGCACGGTTGAAGCTTTCCCCCGGATTCGGATGTCCCAGAATGACCAATACCTTCACTGAAATTCTCCTTCCCAACAATGACTCTTACATCTTCCGTCCGCGGAATTCACGTCTCCGCACGGCGTCCTCTTCCGATTTTATCCTCCGCCGCCGCGTCTGTCCAGCCGTATGCCGTTCCGCGGCAAAGTCCGGCCGCCCCGTTTCCCCCCGGATTTCAGGGGTTTGGAAAAAATGGGAAGAGTTTGCCGGCACGCAAAAAAAGAAAAGCTTTCCATATCCCGAATTCATCGAGAAAACCTCTTGACGGGGACCTCTCTTTTTGGGATACTCGGCTTGGGAGTTCGCCACGAACTCTTCCCGAAAACGAATTTCCCGCGACCCGCCTTTGAGATCGAAGGCGCTCTTCGCGGTTTGTACCGTCACGACAGTGTGACAGAAAAAGGAGTTTCATCACATGCGTACGAGTTCATTTTCGATTTTAGCTCTTCTGCTGGCCGCCGCGTTTCTCCCGCTCGGCTGCAAAAAGGCCGAGCCTCCCAAAGAGGAATCGCAGCCCGCTACCGAAGCGGCCGATTCCACGGCACTCAACATCCGTTCCGACAAGACACCCGAAGGGGTAACGAATCACTTTTTCGGCGCCTTCTTTTCGGGCAAAGATAACGAGGCTTGGTCTTACCTGACCCCCGAGGCGCAGAACGCCACCAAGGACTCGTTCGAAGCCCAGGCGAGCGACACGATCCGCTGGAATGTCACCAAGGTTGACCGCGACAATAACAACGCCTACGTCTACATCAACGTCAGTGACCTGAACGACGCCGGAGAAGTCACCAGTGAAGAACTGATCTTCGCCCTGCGGAACGAATCGAACCAGTGGGGAGTCGCCGGGTTCAGCGCAGGGGACATGATCGTCAACTTTGAAGAAAAAGTTCTGGAAACGGTCAGCGTCGGTGATGCGCCCACTCGTGTCAGCCAGACCCCGAGCAGCGCGTCGGCGAAATAATCACGCGCGCCGGAGCGCGTCGAGCATTCCCTCTACCGTCGCCTCGGCAGCCTGGAAAGCGGCCGGATAGCCCGCTTCTTTGAGCGCCGTGCCGGTCAGCGGGCTGATCGAAACGAGCGTTGTGCGACAGAGGCTTTTTCCGAACAGGCGGACCACTCCCGCGGCGGTCGCGCTGCTTGTCACCAGGGTGTAGTCAATTTTCCCCGAATCCATCAGCCGGACGATTTCCGCGTCCGGCTTTTTTATTTCTTCCGCGCGATAGACGCTGATCTCGGCAATACTTCCGCCGGCGGCGGCAAGTCCCTCTTTCAGGACGTTCCGCCCGCGATCACCCCGGACCGAAAGGAAGTGCTTCCCCCGGCGGGCCTCCTCTTTGAGCACGTCAAGCAATCCTTCGGCAGAGTGGAGCGGGGGAACGACGGAGACGTGAAACCCGGCGCGGTTCAGCTCCCGTTCGGTTCCCGGTCCGACGGCGGCCAGAGGAATTTTGCGCAGCAATATAAGGCGTCCCCCGCCGTCGCGATCCGCCGCACGGAGGGCTTCCAAAAAGAAGAAGACGCCGTTAGCGCTGGAAAAGATGACACAGTCGGCCGCGCGGAGCGCCTCCGGTGCAATGACTCCGGGGTCAAGCGTCTCGGCGGGAAGAATTTCCTGAACCGGCTGAATCAGCACCTTCGCCCCTTCGGCTTCGAAGAGAGGACGCGACTCGGCGGCCTGGCGCCGGGGGCGGGTGAGAAGAACCGTTTTACCGGTAAGAAACGGAGACATAACAAACCGTCAGTCCAACTTTTTTGAAAAAGGGATGCGGGCGAGAGGACTCGAACCTCCACGCCTTGCGGCACCAGATCCTAAGTCTGGCGTGTCTGCCAATTCCACCACGCCCGCCCGGGTTCGGTTATTATAACAGGCGGCCGCCGAACGGCAAGTCGTTCAATCGGCGCTCTTCAGGTCAATCTCGGCCAGCGGCTCGTATTTCGGGCCGCCGCGGCTCAGCTCGCTCGAAAAGAGGGTGACCGAAGTGACGGATGAAACACCGAAGAACAACGGTCCCTTGGCAGGAAGGAGAAATGCGTCGAGTCCCGTGCTGCAGTCTCCCGGCACGCTCTTTTTGACACGGCCAACCGTCAGATGGGGGGTAAACCGGCGCGACTCACGGGGATATCCGATTCCGGCGAGTTCCTCGTCAATCGCCTCGGCCAGATCGCTCGATTCTTCAATCCCTTCGCTCACACCGACCCAGAGCGTCCGCGGACACTCGGCATTCGGGAACGCGCCGACATCTTCAAAAACCAGGTCGAACGGCTCGCTTCGCATGCAGGCGTTTTTGAGCGCCCGGATAACGTGATGTATTTCCGTCTGCGGCACATCGCCGAGAAATTTAAGCGTCATGTGAAACTGATCGGGAGCGACCCACCTGATCCGCTTCAAGTCGGTCACGTGGCTGTTCAGATAGCGCGTGATTTTTGAACGGACCTGCGGGGCGATCTCAACGGCGACAAAAAGACGGAGTTGGCTTTTCATTCGGCGCCTGCCTTTCGTATCACTGCCTCAACCACAGCCGGCGGGAGGAATGAAGCCAGCATCTCGGAATCGGCCCCGCCGGCGATCTCTTTGATCAGGGAACTCGAAACGTGCGCCAGTTCCCCGTCGGCAACCAGAAAAAGGGTCTCGACCTCCGGAGCCAGCTGGCGGTTGGCCATCATCATCGTGATTTCCGCCGGAATATCGGTGATCGGCCGGACCCCGCGGATCATGATCTTCGCCCCGCGGCGGCGGACATAGTCGACCGTCAGCCCCTCGTAAAGTTCGACGGTGACATTCGGAATCGAGTCGACCGAAGCGCGGACAAGATCGGCGCGCTCCTCCGGCGAAAACCAGGGGCGTTTTTCCCGGTTAATGCCGATCGCCACGACCAGCCGGTCGAACAGACGGCTCGTCCGTTCGATGATGTTAAGGTGTCCCAGGGTGATCGGGTCGAACGACCCGGGGTAGACTGCTGTCGTCTCTTTGTGCATCGCTTCGCTTTCCCTTCCGTCTGCCGATCGGCCAGACATCCTCTCAATTGTACAGACGCGGCAAAAAAGAGCAAGTGTTCCGCCCGTGCGGAGCACCTTGAAAAAAGGCGGCAAGGGGGCATAATATGTTTCGAAATTTTCCGTTTGCCCCGCTTGAAGATAACGGATGGGAGATATCATGACGCGCCTTTCAACTGGAATACCCGGACTCGATGAAAAAATCGGCGGAGGACTTCTCCCCGGAACAATGACCGTTCTGGTCGGTTCGTCCGGAATCGGAAAGACCCAGTTCGGGCTTCAGTTTCTCGCCGACGCTCCCAAAAAGGAACGGGGTGTCATCTTCGATATGACCGCAAGGGGGGATTCCCAGAACCACGCCGACTACGCCGAACGCCTCTTCGGATGGACCCCGGTCGCCGAAGACGCCGAGCGGCGCTTTAACGCCGACGAATTTTTCACTTCCGGCTTTACCGTCGGTGACTATTTCGGCGCGCTCGCCGGGCGGGGGAAACGGGTGACGCGGCGCGACCTCGACTTCGATGACTGGCGCGACTGGCAGGGGTCGCTGGCCCGCCGGCTCGATGCGGCTGTCGCGTTCCTCTTTACGCATTTCACGCGGGGGGTCCGCCGCGTCCTGATCGACGGGATCGAGCCGGTTGCCCATCAGGGGGACTCAATCCAGTTCGAACTGCTGGAATACGTCTACCATCAGATTCTTCAGAAAGAGCCGTCATGGGTGGCACGCGATCTGTTCCGGCAGGACTTCCGCCGGTGCGAAGAGAAAATTCTTCCGATCCTCTGGCCCGCGGGGTCGGTCGCCACGCTCGTCAGCTATACTGCGCCGGAAACTTCGCTCGAAGCGCTCATCGACAAGCCGTTTGATGAAGGGGATCTCCTGGCACAGGCGAACACGATCATCTACATGGGGAAGATCCGCGACGGCGTGAAGTTCCGCCGCGCCCTCTATGTGGCAAAGCACCGCGGGAGCATCTGCCCCGACGAGATTCTCTTTTACGACATCACCGATTCGGGAATCTCCCTTTCCGCGGAGTAGCGCTCTTTTCGCGCGCTACTTCATCTGGAAAAGGACAGAGATAAAGAAGAAGCATCCCATAATGATCGCCAGGATGTATCCGGCGGCAAAAAGGGTCCAGAACCAGACCGGCACCTCTTTGTACCACGGGCGGTCGTGTTTCTCTTTGCGGGGCTCTTCCGGCCTTTTCACCGATTTGACCGAATGCATCGCCGAAGCCGACGATGCCGCGGCCGCCTCGGCAAGCGAGATTGCCGAATGCTCTCCCGTCTGCTCGACTTTGATGTCGTTGAGTGCCAGCTCGAACGCGTCCGTTTTCATGTTCTCGCGGTTGGCGCGCTGCGAAAGAAGGATATCCGCCGGAGGCTTGACAAACTCTTCGGTTTTCCGGCCATCGTCACTTCCGGCCAGCGACCCGCTTCCGAGACTCGAACCGTACAGGTTGACGACGTTTTCCCGGCCGATCCCGATCCGGCTGTCCTCTTCCCGCTCGCTCAGCCCGGTCGCGTTCCACGGGTCGTTCAGATAGGCAAAATCCCCTGAGAAGAATCCGTCGCTGTTGTCTTCCCCCTCGCTCGTCTTGAACCCGAGCTCTTCCGGCTGCGCGTATCCGTGATGAATGAGCCAGCGGCCGAGAATGTCGGTCACATCGCGCGCGGTCTGAAAACGGTCTTCCGGCTTTTTCGCCATCATCTTGGCACAGATTTCAACCAGATCGTCAGGACAGTCGGGGCGGTCCAGAAGGATGCTCGACGGAGTCTCGCGCTGATGCGCCAAAAGACGCTGCGGGATCGTGCCGAACGGGAACGGAGGATGCCCGGTCAGGCAGAAGTAAAGAGTGCATCCCAGGGAGTAGATATCGGCGCGCCCGTCGATCTTGCTGCTGTTAATCGCCTGTTCCGGCGCCAGGTAGTCGGCGGTTCCCAAAATGCTGTCATGTTTCGACGAGGAACTCGTTTCGTCCTCCTCTTTCAGGAGCGCCAGTCCCAAGTCGAGAAGTTTCGCCGTTCCCTCGGCGTTGGCCAGAATGTTTTCGGGTTTGACATCACGGTGAATCACGCCGATCCGGTGCGCGTGAATCAGGCCTTCCGCCGCCTGCCGGATGTAACTGACCGCGTCTTCGAAAGGGAGCGGGCCTTCCTTGTCGACAAGCTGGCGGAGGTTATTCCCCTCGAAATATTCCATGACGATATAGTGCATGTCGTCGTAGCGGTCAATGTCATACGCCTGAACGATGTTCGGGTGGTTGAGCGCGGCAATCGCCTGCGCTTCCCGCACAAAACGGTCGATGTATGCCGAGTTGGTCATCCTCTTTTTCGGAAGGATTTTGATTGCCACCATACGGTGCATCAGGGTATGTTCGGCCAGATAGACGGTACTCATCCCGCCGGTGCCGATGTGGTCCATGATCCGGTACTGGCGCAGAAAGAACCCCTTGTATTTGCGTTTCATCAGCTGCCGGACATGCCAGCGGGTAATCAGCCCTTTCCGGACAAGCATTCCCGCCAGATGATCGGCGTCTTGAAGGCGGGTCTTATCCCCCTCCTCGGCGATCTCGGCCAGGGCGGCGTTGAGCTGTTCCTCTTCGGTCAGCTGACTTTTGCGAAGAAGGTCAAGAAATGTTTCTACCGAAAGTTTCGCCATGAGTTGTCTCTCCGTGGATGAGTCTATTCCGAAAGCGGAGGCTCAGGCCTCTGTCCCGGAGGATTGAGCCAGGGAACCCCGAACGGGCCGGGCAGCGCCGTGAAAGGCGCGGCCCCGGAGTCCCCAACCAGCAGCTGGGCGGCAGCGGCAAAAATCGAGTCAGCGTAATCGGCCTGATGCACAATGAGCGACTCGAGTGAGACAGGCGGTCTGACCGCTCCCCAGTCGTTAAACCGCGGATGGGTCAAGAGGATATGTTCAAGCCGCAGCAGTTCATCGGCCGAGAGTCCGGCATCGGATGCGTAGCGGCGGATGATGTCCCGGCCGAGAATCGGGTAGCCGATAAGATCCCCCGCCAGCGTGTGAACCGGTATCCGCGAATCGGGGTCCATCTCTTCGATCTTGCCGATCTCATGGAGCATCGCCCCCGCGGCGACAAGATCGCGTGAGAAGCTTGACGCACTCTGCGGATACGCCTGTGCGTAATGTCCGGCAAGCGAAAGGGCGATCTGCGTCACCGAAAGGGTGTGTTCGAGAAATCCGCCGGGATAGGCGTGATGATTACTCCGCGACGAGGAAACCGTCAGAATCTGCTCACGGTGTTCCTTGTATATCCGCAGCACAAGCCGCTGAAAAGAAGAGCCTTTGGTGAGCGATTCTTTGGCAATCGAAAGAATCTTATCATACAGCAGATCGGGACGGACCGCCGCCGAAGGAAGGCCGAAACGCTGGGGAATCCCCTCTTCAAAGTCTTTTTCCTGCGCTTCGCGAATCCGGAATATCTGCAGCTGAGGCCCGTATTTGGTGACGCTGTAAGCGGCGTCAATTTTATACAACGCGCCGATCGTCCACGTATCGCGGCATTCGGCAAAAAAGGGGGAATCCTCCCAGAGGATGGCGTTGACCTGGCGGTTTGCATCGCGGAAAAGGGCACGGAAGTACGGTTTGCCGTCTTTCGTCTTCCGCTCCTCCCGTTCGAGGAGACTGGCAAAAAAGACCCCCCGCTGGTTATTCACCATTTCGGAAAGAAGCGTGAGCGAACGATTTCTCAAAACCATATTTCCGCCTCTGATGTCCCCTGGTTTACTCTTTCGTGCCCACGATGAACGTGTCGCTGACCGGAGCAAGCGTTACCGGCAGCTGCGTACAGACGGTGCCCGCGGCATCGGTGACGGCATCCCCCCGGACCGGAACAATCTCGCCGGTATGCGGATTCCAGATTTCAAGTGTCTTGAATCTGCCGCGGAATCTTGCGGTGAACGCGGCGGTCTCATTCGACGAGTTCGCGAGATAATAAATGTCGCGCCCCCACTTGACCTTGTGCACATACTGACACATTCCCTCAATCGGATAATCCCACCGGGGAACGACATTGAGTGCCGGCATCACTGTTCCCTCGTTCGGAATCAGGTCGACATCGGGCGAGGGGAGAAGGCGGCTGACCGCCCCGCGCATCGCCTCGTCAGTCGGGCGGGGGAGAAAAACCGCGCGCAGGACGCCGTTTTCGGTCCTTTCGACCGGCTCTTCATACAGGACCGGATTTTCCGGATCGCGGCGGTAGAACCCCGGCTTGTTGAACTCGCGTACGCGGCGGAACGATTCGGGCAGAACGATATCCTCCTGCCCGGTCAGGATCGACGGCCGGAACACCTGTGTGACAGGGTCGATACCGAAGATCTCTTCGATCGCGGCGCGCACTTCGCCGTCGGCGTTCCCCTCGGTCGAACGGCTCGGAAGGCGCGTCGTTCCGAGAACCTTCCCGCCGGCACGGTAGAATTCGAGAATCTTCCGCATGTTCGCCGCCGAGATCACATCCGAACCGGTCAGAACAACCATCTTGAACTCCTTGAAGTCGCGCTCGTTGTTCAGACGGAGAATCGGCTGACCGTCCTTCTCTTCAACGGTGCACTTGTTGTCCAGGGTCTCGGGATGAAGGAAGAGGAAATCGCGGTAGATCTTTGAGGTGAGAATCGCGCCGATCTCCATGTAGTCGGTCTCTTCGGGAATGAAGAGACCCAGATGATAATCGCCTTTGATCGGATAACCGGTCAGCGCGTCATACGGAAAATGGAACCCCGCCTGGAGCGCATCGATCGGATAGACGACTGCGATGTCCTCGACGGTGCGCGCGTGCCGGAGCAGAACGCAGCAGCGGCTGACCCACGCGCCGTAGTCCTTCAAGCCCGGCTCGACCGCGGGATTCTGCCATCCGATCACCGGATCGATGTAACATCCCGCCGCATTTGACCACTGCCCGTGAGGAAGAATGAAGTTCCCGCCCCGGGCAAATATCTCCATCAGAGCGCGGTACATCATGGAAGTGTCGAACGTGTTGTTCCGGTAGTCGCCGTAAACCTCGACCGCAACGGTATCCTTATCGAAATTCTCGGCGGCGCTGGCCGGCACCTTAAAGCCGTTTCGCCCGTGCCCGTAATAGTGGATCGAATCGAAGAGAGGGACATCGGAATAGCGGTGCGTCAGCATCGCGTCGTTACACATATCGATCGGGCCGATCGTGTAGGGACCCTGCGGATGGCCGCTCGAAAGGACTCCCCGTTTGGCGGCCCACTCGTGCACCTCCTTTGGATATCCCTCCGAAAAGAGATACGCGCGGGTTGACCAAAGCCGGCACCGGGCGCTCGGTGTCTCGTCGCCGATCGAATAGAAGAGGGCCGGATAGTCAAGCGCCGGTTCGCGATGATGGAGTTTGCGGTACGCCTCGTTAAAACCGGGAGTCCAGTTCCGTTCCCCCTGCGCGCCGGAGGCGGGCAGATCATCGAAGAAGGTCATCGGAATCGTCGTGCCGAACGCCCCGGGAAACCGTCTGTCGACCCGGTCGTAAGTCAGGCTCATGAATTTCCGAACCGAGTCGGGCGAAAGGTAGTCGACAAAGCCGAACGGGTCGGGAGCGCAGACGAAGAGCATCGCCAGCCATTCCCCCTCCGGAACGTTCCAGACGAGCATGTCCCCCCGGACGGCGCCGCTGATATCGATCCGCTCTTTCGTCTCGGTGTTCATCGCCACGGCGGCCTGCAAAACTCCGGCGTCGACACCGTATACGACCCGGTCGGAAAGGGGGATCGGAATTTCGGCTTCGAGGAGTTCCGGACCGGTCACTTTCCACTCGTACTTGTCGAGGCGTTTGGCCATCGCCTCGGGAAACTTTTTGCGCAGCTGCCCCCCGGCGGTTCCGCTCGGAAAGCCGATATCGTCGTAGAAGACGATCTTCATTCCCGCCTCATCCGCCTGACGGAGCATATAACCGAACGCGTCGAAATACTCGCCGGTCAGGTATTTCGGCAGGGTTGAATCGACCGGAAGAAAGGCATAGCCGCCGAATCCGTACTCCTTTCCCTTGAAGATCATCTCGTGAATCAGTTCCCGCGAGAGCATGTCGTTGGTGTGCCAGAGCGGCACCCCCCGCAGGGGGAGCGGGTCGCCGGGAAGGAAATCAGGCGCCTGCCTGAACAGCTCCTCCGGAGCGGACGCCGGACGCGTCCCGTCGGCCGACAGCGCGCAAACGAAAAAGAAGAAAAAAAACGCGGCCGCGCCGCTGTTGAATATGTGAAGCAATTTCATCTGTACACCAATCCGACACAACAGAAAATCACCCCCGGCGAGCCGGAATACGGCCCGCCGGGAGGGGGGGAATCAAGTGGCGTTCGGCAGGTCAGAGGTAGACCCAGTCCGAGGCCTTCTGCCCCGGCACTCCGAAATAGACTTTGCTTTCCGGCAGGATGTTGACGTCGCCCGGCCGAAAGAAATTGAGTTTTAAGGTCTTCCGCATCACCTTGCGGCCGGTGAGCGGAACCTCGTTGTCTTTGTTGTAGGCCTCGGCGCTGTCGTCATACCACCGCAGGGCGTTCGTCAGACCGCTGACGTAGATGGTGAAATTATTCACACGCGGGTCGATATCGGTCCAGGTGGCAATTCCCCAGTACGTCTCTCCCGGAGCGATATCGATCGTCGGGAACGAGACCGTGGTCTGAAACGTCTGATTCGGATCTTCGAGCGCCGCGATCCGCGTCAGCGCCAGGGGAAGGAATTGGTCGTCCCACGTCTTGACGGAGCGCTTGGCATCCTGAGCGCCGTAAAGACCGTCGTCCCCCTTCTCGTAATCGAGGTTCCCGATCAGGTTGTCGGCCGTCAGAACGAAACGGGGGGTGAACCGAACCGTGCCGCGCGCTTTAATCTCTTCGCTGCTGAGGGGCTTTTCGCCGTCGGTGAGCGGTTTCGGTTCTCCGAGCGGCTGAAGCTCATAGGTTTTCAGGCCGTCGCGCGATTCCCCTTCACTGACCTGCATCAGCTGACTCGTTCCGTTCAGGTAGTCGATGTTGTTGATGACGTAGACACCGTCGAGGTTATAGGCTTTCTGCTCGTGGGTTACCGCCTCAACCCCCCGGTATCCGGGGGAGTAGACGTCGCTCAGTTTCTGGCCCGAAACTATTTCGGCATGGTCGTCCGAACCGTCGTATTCCCCCTCCTGGCGGAGTATGACATTGACCGAATTGTCAACCTCATACTCTTTGGCACTCGAGACGCCGCTGCCCACGAACTGGCCGGTATTGGTGACCGAATAGACCATGTACCAGACGATCTTGCGGTCCATCTGACCGTTTTCGTTCGGGAAGTCGATCGGGATAAAGCGGACAGGCTTGAAGCTGATCTGAAGGCACCAGACCTCTTTCGAAAAATAGACGTTCCTTGCCCAGTCGAATGAGTGGTCATCTTCCCCCTGTGCCTCGGCGGCGATTTCAGGGATGTCGGACCACTGGAACGTCTCGCTGTAATTGATGAACGGGCGAATCGTGGTCATCACTCCCGGAGCGAGCTGGCGCGGCTCCTGCGCTCGGACGGCGAAAGTGCCGGCCGAGAGAAGGATGAGACAAAAAATCCGAAGAAAAAATCGATTCCGGTAACTTTTCATTGTCTGTTTTGTTTTGCTCGAATGGACCGAAACGGCAAACTCCCCCGACTCTGAATTATAATATGGACCGACAGACCGCGTCAACTCTCCGTTGTCATCTCTCTCCCTTTTTCCCCTTTTTTCCTCTCTTCTTTGGGCAAAATCAGAATCTTTTACCAAATTGACCTGGAAGAGAACGTAGGAAAAGAGTAATCTCGCCCCCGGAGAGGGGTCTCCGCTGCGGAGGCTCCCGGATGATTCACCCCCTTCTCCTGACCCCAATGTCCGACCAGAAGTCCGTTCAGGAAACCGACTTGACTCCGAACCGGACCGTCCATCGGCCAGTCCTCTTTCAGGAGGTTCTTGACATGCTCGCTCCGGAAGCCGGGGGCGTTTATGTGGACGGCACACTGGGAGGCGGGGGACATTCGCTGGCGATCGCCGACCGCATCGGACCGGCAGGTCTGGTGATTTCGATCGACCGGGATGCCGCGGCGCTCGACCGTGTTGAAGCGCGCCTTGCCCGCGAGCCGGCCGCGAATCGGGGAACCGTTCGAATGGCGCAGACAAACTACGCCGACTTTCCCGCCGTCCTGGAAATGCTCGGGATCGAAAAGGTGAACGGCTTTCTTTTGGATCTCGGTCTTTCCAGCGATCAGCTCGCCGACCGAACACGCGGATTCAGTTTCAACGCCGACGGCGACCTTGATCTGCGGTTCGATGTAACCGAAGGGGAACCCGCCTGGCAGCTTCTGGCGCGCCGGAGTGCCGAAGAGATCGCCGAAATCATCTTCCGCTATGGCGAAGAGCGGTTCAGTCGGCGTATCGCGCGGGAAATTGTCCGGCGACGTGAGACCGAACCGATCCGTAAAGCCTCCCAGCTGGCCGAGATCTGCCGCAGGGTCATCCCGGCCCCGCCCGGCCGCGACCGTCAGCGGATCGACCCGGCCACCCGCACATTCCAGGCGCTGCGGATCGCGGTGAACGACGAGCTCGGTTCGCTCGAACGCTTTCTGCGGCGGGCGCCCGACCGCCTCCTTCCGGGGGGAAAGATCGCCATCATCAGTTTTCATTCTTTGGAAGACCGGATTGTCAAAACGGCGTTTCGCGACACGCCGGGGCTCGAAGTCCTGACGCGAAAGCCGATTGAAGCCGGTCAAACGGAACAGCAGGAGAATCCGCGTGCACGGAGCGCAAAGCTCCGGGTGGCCCGCCGGGTTCTCTAAACCGGCAACGCGAGGAACGCCATGAAAGATCGTTACGACAATTTCTTCGACGCTCAGCAGGATCCGTACGAGTACGATGCGGACGATGAACGCGACGCTGAAGAATACGAAGAGGACGAGCTCGAAGACGAAGAGTCGCTCGAAGAGGATGATGAGTTAGAGGACGAAGAGTCGGAGTACGACGAAGCGGACGCAGAAGAAGGCGACGAGGACTCAGAGTACGACGAAGAAGAGGAAGATGGGGATTCGGAGTACGATGAGGAGGACGAAGAAGAGGCGGAAGAGGAGGATGTCCCGGCGGCGCAGTCTGCCGCCCCCCGCCCCTTCGGCAACAGTCTGAACATCCAACGCGGCAACATGAACCGAAACAACGATTACAACAGCGACAGGAACGGCCGGAATCAGCCCGGCCGGCCGGACGGCGGCACGCCGCAGGGTTCCGGTCAGGGAATGGTCTTTAAGCAGGTCAGGCCGGCCGCCCCCGCCGGCGCGGCGGCAGGTCAGCCGAACCGGTTCGCGCAGCCGGCCCGTCCGGCGCAAAGTCAGCCGGTCCGTCCGGACCGGGCCGAGGCTCTCTCCAATATCACACAGAAGAGCGGCGAACCGGCCGAAGAGGATCCGCAATCCGCGGAGGAGATGGAAAGCGTTTCCCCGAAAAGGAGTTTCCTGTCAAAACTCGCTCCGTGGAACTGGGGGAAATCGCACTTTGCAGAGCCGGAAGACGAAGATGAGGAAATCAATCCTGAAGAGGAAGAGATGACCGACGAAGAATTCGACGGGGAAGACGTGCCGCGGCAGGGACGGTTCCGCCGGTTGCTGTCCGCCTTCTCGCGCCATTCGGCCGACGCCGAGACGGAAGCGGAAGAGGAAGAAAGCGAAGAGAATCCCGCCGATACGTCGGACAGGAAGATCGCACGGCTCGGCCAGAGGGTTTCTGAAAAATTCTCGTCCTTTTCGAACCGTGTCCGCGGACGCCTCCGAACCGGCGAAACGCTCGATGAGTTCAAAGAGGAACTCGCCGATTCGGACGAAGACGATGACAAACCGGCAGGCGGCCGATTCCGCCGTCTGGTCAAAACCGGCATGATCGGCGGCGCGGCGGCGCTTCTGATCTTTGCCGGCTATACAGGATACAGGCATCTGACCGGATCCGATTCCGGCACCGACTCGGCCTCCGCCGGGCTCGCCTCACCTGACGAACAGGCAAGCGACACCCTCAGCGGTCTTTCGTCCCGTGCCGATTCCTCCGGGTCCGAAACGACTCCGCTCGACTCGATTGCCGAAGGATTGGATACCCTGGGTGACAAGATATCCGGCCAGGTCGATTCTCTGGCGGAAAAAGCAAACGAACAGATCGACTCGGTCACCGCCGCACTCACTTCGGGCGCCCCCAACGAGGACATCCTGTCGAACGACGATCTGCTTGACGGCGATTCACTCGGCTCCGCCGCCGGCGCGGTGGCGGGTGCTGCGGCGGCCGCCGCAGCCGGAGTCGCTTCCCTGACGGGGAAAAGCGGCACGTCCGAAGATCAGGCCGCCGGTGACGACCTGCTCGATTTCGGTTTCGATTCGCCGCAGAGTTCGGATTCCGCAGACGACTCCCTCTCGGGCAGTCTTTCGGCCTCCGAAACGACTCCCGCCTATGGCGACAACCAGGGTGATGACGCGCTCTCTTTCAGCCAGATCAAAGAGAATCTCTCCGATGCCGGCGAGCAGCTCAAAGACGGGTTCAAATCGGGGGTCGAAAAGGTCGACAACTCGCTGAAAAAGGCGGGAGAGAAGACCGGAGAATTCTTCGACAACGCCGGGCAGAAGCTAAGCGGCGCCGCGCAGGATTTCAAAAACGACATGGCGCAGGCGGGTGAACAGGCACAGGATGCCGCACAAAAAGTCGGCGACTGGGCAAGCAGCACATACGACGGAGCCAAGGAAAAGATTGGGGACGCGGCCGCCTCCGTGAAAAGCGGCCTCAGCCAGGCGGGCGGACAGGCGCAGGACGCCGCGCAGAAAGTCGGCGACTGGGCAGGCAACACATACGACGGGGCCAAGACCTGGACGCAGGATACCGCCGGCCAGATCAGCGGCGCTCTTCAGCCGCCGGCAAACACCGCCGTTCCTTCCGCCACGCCGCAGCCGACCGCCGGGACGCTCCCGAACGGCGGCAGTCAGACGCAGATCCTCTCGCTGGGCCAGTCGACCCCGAGCGAACCCCTCTTTCTCGAATCCTCCGCCCGCGGGCAGAACACGGTTTCGTCCCTCGGCGGGAGCGCCGGTCAGTTCCAGCCGGCTTCCAACGCCGTCTCGGGCGGACGCGATACCCCCTTGGGAACCGCGGTGTCCTCCGCGGCAGCCGGAAGTCTGGGTGCCGCGGCCCTCTCGCAGAACAGCAGTGCCGGGAGCAGTTTGAACGGCGGGCTCAGCAGCAGCACGGCTCTGAACGGCAGTCTGGGGAATGCCGCGCAAAACGTGCCGGCAGGCAGTTTGAATGCCGGTGCGAACAGTGCCGCCCCTGCCCAAAACGGTTTGAACAACAGCTTAAACGGCGGTCTCAGCAGTGCGCCGCAGAATACCGCGGCACTCCCGGCACAGGACAGCTCTGCTCCGCTCAACAGCGCGCCTGCCGAAATTCAGGACGCGCTGGCACAGGAAGCCGCGGCCGCCCGATCGGCTGCGGCTCAGCAGGTCGAAGTGCTTCAGGGACAAACCCCCGATGAAACGTTCGCCGCCGAGACCGATCTTTCAACGATCGGTTTTGAGGCGCCCCGCGTCGAAGACGGGGATCCCCTTTCCGATTCCCTCTCCCCCTTCGGAGGCCAGTACACCCTTCCCGAAGAGACGGTTCCCGCCGCCAACCTGAACCCGGCCGCTCCGAATGCCGCCGTTCCGGGCGCGAACACCCCCGCCGCCGGACAACCGGCGCAGCAGCTTTCGGTTCTCGACTACAATCCCGCCGACCCGGCCGCCTCGGCACGCTATAACAACGGCACTCAGGCCGGGGGGCTTGCGGCGCAGGGATCGGGATACCGGCAGTACCGCACCAAGGCGGGAGATAACCTGATCAAGATCGCCGAAAACGAACTCGGCGACGGGACACGCTGGTCCGAAATCAGCCGGCTGAACCCGAATATGAATCTCCGAGGCCGGCTCGACGAGGGGCTGCTCATCCTCCTGCCGGCCCGAAACAACGGGAACTGAACGCGCGTTTCACTCTCTCCGCGCCGACGCGGGTCTGGTCTCCATGGCCGGGCCCGCGCTCTTTTTTCCCCGGCGGGTGGAAATTCCGGAATTTTCGTTTATAATGGCCGCGCGCGTTTTCCGCGCCCGAGTCTCTCCCGCCGGATTAGGGGATTATGGTTCAGAACATCAAAGATCGAAAACTCTGCTTTTGCGGCAAACTCGCCGGAATGTCCCGCAAGGAGGCCGAAACGCTCGCCCGCGGCGCCGGAGCGGTTGTCTCGCCGGCTCCGCGCGGCGACCTCAATCTGATTGTCATCGGCGAGGCGGCTCCCCTGGGGAAAACCTGGGGAGAACTGCGCGATTCGTTCGACGAGGAGCTCCGCGATGCCTTCGAGTCGGGTCGGCTCGAAACGAT
>ONWH01000207.1 GCA_900321495.1 uncultured Planctomycetota bacterium | reverse complement strand
CGAAAATGTCCCCGTAGCTCAGGGGATAGAGCGACGGTTTCCTAAACCGTAGGTCGCGCGTTCGAATCGCGCCGGGGATATTTGCCTCACTGTTTCCCGTTTCCTGTCCTCCGGATTTCCGCTTTTTTGTGTTTCAATGCCGTTTCCCGGCTTGCCGGAAACAGTTTAAAATAGCCCTTTCCGCGCGGGCCTGCCGTCCGGGTATTTTCTTATTGCCGCTGCGGCGGCCTGCGGCTTTACATATCAAAGGTATATGCTAAAATGTTTTTTTCGATAGCGGCGCCGACGGAGCCCCATCGGTTTCGAAAGGCCTGCTGTCCCTTTGATGAAAAACATATTCAGTGCGATGGGAGGTGGCGGCATGAAGTATGTTTTCGTTACCGGAGGTGTTGTTTCAGGGCTCGGCAAGGGGATTACCGCCGCGTCGCTCGGACGGCTTCTGAAAGCCAGGGGATTCCGCGTGACGATGCAGAAATTCGATCCCTACATCAATATCGACCCCGGAACGATGAACCCGATCCAGCACGGGGAAGTCTTTGTGACCGACGACGGCACCGAGACCGACCTGGATCTCGGGCATTACGAGCGATTCATCGACGAGAACCTGGACCAAAACGCCAACGTGACCTCCGGGAAAGTCTATTGGACGGTTTTAAATAAAGAGCGCCACGGCGATTACGGCGGCGGCACTGTTCAAGTCATCCCCCATATCACCAACGAGATCAAATCCCGCTTCTACGGTGCCGGAGAAAAGGAACCGGATCATCATACAATCGCGATCATCGAAGTCGGCGGCACGGTTGGCGATATTGAAAGTCAGCCGTTCCTCGAGGCGATCCGCCAGTTCCAGTGGGAAAAAGGGCGCGAAAACGTCATCATGATCCATGTGACGCTGATCCCTTATCTGGATGTTTCGGGTGAACTCAAGACGAAACCGACGCAGATGAGCGTCAAGCGTCTGCAGGCGTTCGGGATTCAGCCCGATATTCTGATCTGCCGCACAAAACTTCCCCTTTCGGACGGCATGAAGGAGAAAATCGCCCTTTCGTGCAATGTCCCGCCCGAAAACGTTCTGGAGAACCGCGACGTCGAGTATCTCTACGAAGTGCCGCTCGCCATGGAAAAGGAGCATCTCGCCGACCGCACCCTCTCCTGTCTTCGTCTGGAGTCGCCGAAGCCGGATCTGAGCGAATGGGAAAATCTCTCGCACGTCCTGCGGCATCCTGAAAAGAGCGTGACGGTCGGTCTTGTCGGGAAATACACCGAACTCCACGACGCCTATCTTTCGGTCGTCGAGGCCTTAAAGCACGGCGGGTTTGCCAACCATGCCCAGGTCAATATCAAGTGGATTGAATCGGAAGACCTGACTCCGGAAACTGCCGACGCCGTCTTAGGTGATGTTGACGCGGTCATTGTGCCCGGCGGATTCGGCGGGCGGGGGATCGAAGGGATCATCTACGCGGCGACCTATGCCCGTGCCAGGAAGATCCCTTATCTGGGGATCTGTCTGGGGATGCAGATGGCAATCGTCGATTTCGCTCGAAATGTACTTCAGCTGTCCGCCGCGAACAGTACGGAATTCGAGCCCGACACCACTCATCCGGTGATCGACCTGATGCCGGAACAGAAGACGGTGACCGATCTGGGCGGCACGATGCGGCTGGGCGCCTATCCCTGCGTTCTTCGGAAAGACTCCATCGCGTATCAGTTATACGGCATGGAACGGATTTCCGAACGGCATCGGCATCGTTATGAAGTCAACAATGATTTCAGGGAAGACTTGCAGAAAGCGGGAATGGTTCTTTCGGGGCTCTCCCCCGACAACCGGATAGTCGAGATGATCGAGCTGAAAGATCATCCCTTTTTCATCGGCACACAGGCTCACCCCGAGTTCAAGTCGCGGCCGAACCGGGCGCATCCCGTTTTCCGCGGTTTTATTCAGGCGGCGGTAGACTGTCAGAGCCGTAAAGCGTGAGGGGAATCTCAAAACAGGTCAGCCGGAATATAAAAAGATGAACAGAGAGTTAATCGTTGTACTCGACTTCGGCGGTCAGTATAACCAGCTGATCGCCCGGCGTGTTCGGGACCTGAACGTCTATGCCGAGGTTGTCCCCTATACCGTTCCGTTTTCGGAACTGAAGGCGATGAACCCGAAAGGGATCATCTTTACCGGCGGGCCGAACAGCGTCTATCTCGAGAGTTCTCCGCATTACACCAGGGAGATTCTCGACGCCGGAATTCCGGTTCTCGGGATATGTTACGGCGCCCAGCTCATGGCCTATATGAAAGACGGCGTGATCGCGCACGCTCCCGTCAGCGAATACGGCCGCACCGAGATCTCCGTCCGAAAGCCGCAGAGCCGGCTCTGGAAAGGGATTCCCGAACAGGGCATCTGCTGGATGAGTCATACGGACTATATCTCAGAGCCTCCCGCAGGCTTTGAAGTGACGGCATCCACATCCGCCTGCCCCTGCGCCGCGATGGAAGACGGCGCGCGCCGGCTTTACGCCGTCCAGTTCCACCCGGAAGTGAGTCACACGCGGTTCGGCACGGCGCTCCTTGGGAATTTTCTCTTCGGCATCTGCGGCTGTGCCGGGGACTGGAAGATGGACAACTTCATCGAAGAGACCGTTGCCGCGCTGCGGGAACGGATCGGCGGACATCAGGTCGTGCTGGGGCTTTCCGGCGGGGTCGATTCGAGTGTGGCGGCCGCCCTCCTTTCCCGTGCGGTCGGCAGGCAGCTTACCTGCGTCTTCGTCGACCATGGGCTTATGCGGAAAGAGGAAGGGGATTTCGTCGAACGGACGTTCACGTCCCTTTTCGACATGAACTTCGTCCGCATCAGCGCGGCCGATCAGTTCTTTTTCCGGCTCAAGGGGCTCACCGACCCGGAAGACAAGCGCAAGGCGATCGGGGAAGAGTTCTACAGGGTCTTCTGGGACAATATCCGCGAGAATTATGAGAACGGCTATTTCGCGCAGGGAACAATCTATCCGGACTTCATCGAAAGCGGCAGCGGCCATGCCGATACGATCAAGACGCATCACAACGAAGT
>ONWH01000010.1 GCA_900321495.1 uncultured Planctomycetota bacterium | reverse complement strand
GAAACAATTAATCTTTAACGACGAAGCGCGCAAAAAGATCCTCGACGGCGTGAACAAACTCGCCGACGTCGTGGCCGTGACGATGGGCCCGACCGGCCGGAACGTCATTCTGAACAAGTCGTACGGCGGCCCGACGGTCACCAAAGACGGCGTAACGGTCAGCAAGGATATCGAGCTCGAAGATCCCTTCGAAAATATGGGCGCCAAGCTGGTCAACGAAGTTGCTTCGAAGACCGCCGACCAGGCGGGGGACGGGACGACCACCGCGACGGTTCTGGCCCGTGAAATCTTCCGTGAAGGTCTGCGGAACATCGCCGCCGGGAGCAATCCGACCGCGATCCGCCGCGGGATCGACAAGGCCGTTGCCGCCGCCGTTGCGCAGCTCCAGTCGATGGCCAAGCCGGTCACCACGAAAAAGGACATTGCCAGTGTCGGAACGATCAGCGCCAACAATGACCCGGAGATCGGCGAACTCCTCGCCACCGCGATGGAAGCCGTCGGAAACGAGGGAGTGATCACGCTCGAAGACAGCAAGACCGCCGAGACCACCTACGAGGTTGTCGAGGGGATGCAGTTCGACAAGGGGTATCTCTCTCCGTATTTCATTTCCGATACCGAGACGATGTCGGCCCAGCTCGAAGATCCGTACATCCTGATTCACGAAAAGAAGATCACCAACATCCGTGAACTCGTTCCGATTCTCGAGAAAGTGACCCAGAAGATGAAGCCGCTTCTGATCATCGCCGAGGATATCGACAACGAGGCGATGACGATGCTGGTTGTCAATAAACTGCGGGGCGTTCTGAACGTCTGCGCGGTGAAGGCGCCCGGGTTCGGCGACCGCCGCAAGGCGATGCTTCAGGATATCGCCATCCTGACCGGCGCGCAGGTGATCAGCGAAGACCTCGGCGTGAAACTCGAAAATGTCGAGATCTCGCAGCTGGGGCAGGCCAAGCAGGTCACAGTCGACAAGGACTCGACCGTCATCGTCGACGGCAAGGGGAAGAAGGCCGACATCAAGGCGCGCGCCGAGCTCCTGCGCAAACTGATCGCCGAGAGTGAGAGCGACTACGACCGCGAGAAGTACCAGGAACGCCTGGCCAAGATCGGCAGCGGCGTGGCGATCATTCAGGTCGGCGCCCACACCGAAGCGGAACAGAAGCAGAAGAAAGCCCGCGTCGAGGACGCGCTCCAGGCGACCCGTGCGGCCGCGCAGGAAGGGATCCTTCCCGGCGGCGGCGTGGCGCTGATCCGCTGCAAAGAGGCCGTTGAAAAGGCCCGCGCCACAGCGCGCGGCGACGAAAAAATCGGCGTTGACATCATCGCCGGAATCCTTTCCAAGCCGCTTGAGATGATTGCCAACAACTGCGGTCTCGACGGAAGCGTGATCGCCGACGAAGTGGCGCAGCGTCCGGTCAACGTCGGCTACGACGCCCACAAGCGCGATTACGTCGATATGTTCAAGGCGGGGATCATCGATCCGCTCAAGGTTGTCCGGGTCGAACTGGTCAATGCCGCCAGTATTGCCGGTCTGATGCTGACCACCGAGACGCTCGTGACCGACATCAAAAAGGACGAGAAGGAAAAGCCGGCAGGCGCCGTGCGCTGAAACGCTGAATGATGCCCGAACTCGATTATTACCAAATACTCGAAGTTGAACGCACCGCGACTCAGGAAGAGATCGCGGTGAGTTACCGTAAAGCCGCGATGAAGTACCATCCCGACCGCAACGCCGGTGATGAGGAGGCCGTGGCCAAGTTCAAACTCGCCGCCGAGGCCTATGAGGTCCTGAAAGACCCCGAAAAGCGCGCCATCTACGACCGCTACGGGAAAGAAGGCCTCAATCACAACGGTGCCGGTCCCGGCGGGTTTCAGGATGTCGGCGACATCTTCGGGGCGTTCGGCGATATTTTCGGGGACACCATTTTCGGCTCCTTTTTCGGCGGAGGCCGGGGGGGGCGCGCGCACCGCGGCGCCGACATCCGGTGCAGTGTGACACTCGATCTGCACGAGGTCGCCAAGGGGGCCGCGCGCGAGATCCGGTACCGGCGCCGCGAGCCGTGTGACAGCTGCCATGGAAGCGGCGCCAAGCCGGGCACCCAGCCCGAGGTCTGCCGCTACTGCGGCGGCCGCGGCCGGATTCAGAAGTCGAACGGCATCTTTTCGATGCAGACCACCTGCCCGAAATGCGGCGGCCGCGGAAAGATCATTCAGACGCCGTGTCCTTCGTGTCACGGGGCCGGTATGACCGAAAAGGACGTTGTCCGCGAAGTCCGCATCCCCGCCGGGGTCGACAGCGGCGTCCGCCTCCGAATGCAGGGGGAAGGGCACCGGAGTCCCGACGGCGGACCGGCGGGGGACTGTTACGTTTTCATTCAGGTCAAACAGCATCCCTTCTTCCGGCGTGACGGCCAGGACCTGGTCATTCAGGTTCCGATCAAGTACACGCAGGCGGTTCTCGGCTCGGAAATCGAGGTGCCGACCCTCGAAGGGGTCGACAAGGTCAAGATCCCGGCCGGGACGCAGAACGGCGATGTGATCCGCATGAAAGGGCGCGGAATGCCTCTGCCCCGGCGGAACCTGAAAGGGGACTTGCTGGTGCAGGTCTTCATCGAGGTGCCGCGCAATGTCTCGCCCAAACATCAGGCTGACCTGAAAAAACTTGCAGAGACCGAGGGGGAGACAGGGTTCGGTCAGCGGAAGACCTACTTCAATACCCTCAAACAGTTTATGAAGGACTATTTCGGAAAAGACGACGCCTCGTTTTCCGAAGAGAAGACCGAAGACGTCAGGCCGGCGGATCGAAAAAAAAAAAGAAAGTCTCCTAAAAAGCATTCTTGATTTTTTAATCCGTTGTTTTGAGACCGTTCGGCGATTGCTGAGCAGATAAAGGCTTTAAAAGATGGCGAGCAGCGAAAAAGAGACCCCGCGCGACGAGTTCGCGCCCGAAAATGAGCCCGGAGACGCTTCAGGAGAAAATTCTCCGGCCGATTTTGATGAGCTCCTGAAAAAAGCCGGGGACGAGGTTCTCGGGGGATCCCGCAAGGAGCGCGACCGGCGCACCGCGGCGGTTAAGGAACTCGATGCGCTCAAAGAGAAACTCGCCGAAGCCGAAGACCAGCGCCTGCGCGCGATGGCCGAACTTGAAAACTTCCGCCAGCGGAAGAACAAGGAAATGGCCGAGCAGGAGAAGTACGCGCCGATGAAACTGGCGCGCGACATTCTCCCCGTCTGGGACAACCTGGGCCGCGCGCTGGAGGCCGCTCCCGCCGACGAGTCGGTACAGGGGTTCGTCGAGGGGGTCCGGATGGTCTACGACCAGCTGCTGGACGTTCTATCGAAGAATCATGTGGTGCGTATTCCGACCGAAGGGAAAAAGTTCGACCCGAACGTTCACGAGTCGATCGCGATGTTCCCGAGCGATGCCGAGCCGAACACGGTGATCAACGAGGCGCGGCCCGGCTTCATGCTGCACGACCGGGTTGTGCGTCATGCCCAGGTTGTGATCTCCGCGCCCAAACCGGCCGAACCGGACCCGCCGCAGGAATAGGCCGTTTTCCGCCGGCGATACAAATAAAAAAAGACAGCTTCGGCTGTCTTTTTTTATCGGACGGACCCGCCGTGCGGAACCTGCCGTGAAAAATCTATTTCATCCGCTGCAACGCTTCTTTAATCCCTTCCCCGTCAAGCCCGAGAATCTTCAGCAGTTCATCCCGGCTGCCGGGGGGTGTGAAGGCGTCGCCGATTCCGAGCCGGCGGATCTTCTGCGTATTGACGCCGGCGTCGGAAGCGGCCTCGAGCAGGGCGCTGCCGAAACCGCCGGCCAGAACCCCCTCTTCGACCGTGAGGAGAAATTTTCCCTCGCGCAGGGGACGCAGAAGCGTCTGGGTATCGAGCGGCTTGACGAACCGCGCGTTGATCACTTCCAGGTCGAGCCGTTCCCCTTCGGGCAGGGCGGCCAGTCCGTCGGCGAGTTCGAGAACGGCTTTCGCGCGTTCCCCCAGCACAGCGACCGCGCCGTCCGTTCCGCGGCGGAGAATTTCGGCCTTTCCGGTTTCGATCGGCGCGGGAATCCGTTCGAGCCGGGGCGCGGCTGTCCGCGGGTACCGGATCGCCGCGGGAGCGCCGCAGGCGGCGGCGTAACGGAGCATCGGCTCGACTTCGCGCGCGTCGGCGGGCGCCATGACCTGAAAGTGGGGGAACGGTCTGATATACGCCAGGTCGAAGACCCCGTGATGCGTCGGGCCGTCGGCGCCGACGACTCCGGCCCGGTCGATCATGAAGATGACCGGCAGATTCTGGAGCGAAACTTCCTGGAACAGGTTGTCATACGCGCGCTGCAGGAAGGTGCTGTAGATGTCGACGATCGGCCGCATCCCCGCCTTGGCGAGTCCCGACGCGGTGACTACGGCATTCGCCTCGCAGATTCCGACGTCGAAAAAGCGGTCGGGGAACAGGCGGCGGATCGGTTCGAGCATCGTTCCCTGCGCCATCGCCGCGGTCAGCACACAGAACCGCCTGTCCTCTTTCATCAGCCGGTAGATGGCGTTCCGCGCCCAGTGGGTGAACGAATGGTCTCCCGGCATGTCGGGGTCGGAATCGTTCGGGAGCATTTCGGCGGTTGAGCGGATCTGCGCGGTCCGATCCTGTTTCGAGCGGACCGACCTCGCTTCGGGAATCGCCACCGACGCGTTTTTTCCCCGTACCTCGGGCGTCTCTTCGGCGGGTTCGGCGGGCGGGTCGCCGTGATGGCCGACCAGGCTCGGGCTCGGCGCGTGGTACCGTGCCGGGTCGAGTTCGGCGTCCCGGTATCCGTGTCCCTTCTCGGTGAGAATGTGAAGGAGAACCGGTTCGCGGAACTTGCGGACCATCGTCAGATAACGGCGCAGAAGAGGAATGTTGTGCCCGTCGATCGGCCCGATATACCGGAACCCGAACTCCTCGAAGAGCATCCCGCCGGTGATCCCCGCCTTGACGCTGTCCTTGAACCTTGAAATGATATCGCCGGTGCTCGTGCCGACCGATGGAATGGCATCGATCGCGCGGCGGATCGAGTTTTTGATCTTTTTATACGAAGGGTTCAGGCGGAGCCGGTCCAGATAGTGCCCCAGACCGCCGACCCGTCCGCAGATCGACATCTTGTTGTCGTTCAGAATGACCGTGATCGGGTGTTTCAGCCCGCCGGCCAGGTTGAGCGCCTCGAAGATGACGCCGCTGGCCAGCGCCCCGTCCCCGACGACGGCGAACGCGTGCCGTTCCTCTTCCGGACGGAGAATCGCGTCGCCGAGCGAAAGGCCGAGCGCCGAGCCGATACTGCACCCCGCATGTCCGGTCATGAAGAGGTCGAACGGACTTTCATCGGGATTCGGATATCCCATCAGCCCGCCGAGCGTCCGGATCGACTCGATTTCGCTGCAGCGGCCGGTTAGGATTTTGTGCGGGTAACACTGATGTCCCGTGTCCCAGACAAGCCGGTCTTTTGAAAAGTCGAGGGACGAGTGGAGCGCCACCGCCAGCTCGACCACTCCCAGATTCGATGCGAAATGAACGCTCCGTTTTTCCGAAAGACGGCAGAGGAGCTCGCGGATCTCCCGGGCGACCTGCGCGAGCTGCGGCTCGGCGAGTTCCTTTAAGCGCGCCGGATTCGAGGCGATCTCGGGGAGGAGGGGGTGGTCGGATTCCTGGTTCATTTCACGGATTTTTTGTTTTTTGAAACACATGGTCCGCCGCGGCGGAACGTGTTTCGGAACGAAACGGCCTTTCAGCTTTTGCGCGTCAGGGTCGACTCGAGGATTTCGATTACCGCCGACTTGGCGCGCGACTCGGCGAACAGGTCGAGTGCGCGGCGTCCCGCTTCGACCTGCCGGGCCGCCTCGGCGCGGCTTTCGTCGATTCCCAACAGGCCCGGAAAGGTCAGTTTCCCGAGCGCGGCGTCTTTCCCGACCCGTTTGCCCAGGAGCTGTTCGCTTCCCGTCACGTCGAGCAGATCGTCGGTGATCTGGAACGCCAGACCGAACGCTTCGCCGCACGCGGCCAGAGCGTTCAGTTCGTCTTTGCCGGCTGAGACGGCCAACCCGCCGAGCCGAAACGCGCAGGTGATCAGGGCGCCGGTTTTCCGCCGGTGGATCGAGCGGAGGAGTGCTATACGGCCGTCGGACGGGCTGCCCCCCGAAAGGTTCTTCTCGCCGATCACATCATCGGTCTGCCCGCCGATCATTCCGAAAACCCCCGCCGCTTCGGCCAGCGCGGCGGCCATCGGCGCGCGGACCGCCTCGTCGGCGGTGCGTGCCACCGCGGCGAACGCCTCGGTCAGGAGGGCGTCCCCGGCGAGGATTGCCGTCGCCTCGCCGAATTTGATGTGACAGGTCGGCTTTCCCCGGCGCAGGTCGTCGTTGTCCATCGCGGGAAGGTCGTCGTGGATCAGGGAATACGTGTGGATCATCTCGAGTGCGCATGCCGCGGGGATCGCCGGCGCGGGATCCCCCCCGGCCATTTCGGCCGCGGCAAGGGTCAGAATCGGCCGGAGCCGCTTCCCCCCCTGCAGAAGAGAGTAGCGGACCGCCTCTTTCAGGCGCGGCGGAACCGCCGCCGGGTAATCGGTCAGACGGTCGAGCTGCGCGTTAATGACCGTGCGGAGCGTTTCGAGATAATTTGAACTTTCCATTCAGAAGGGCTCTTTACCCGGTTCTTTTGTTCGGCGCGGGGATTTCCCCCGGACGGCGGTTGTCACATCGGCGGTCAGCGTATCGAGATCCGCCGGTTCGGTCTGCACCTCGCCGGTCTCGGCACAGACGCCGCGCAGAACTTCAATCTTCTGTTCCGCCCGGTTCAGGATGCTCCGGCACTCGCGCAGAAGGCGTACCCCTTCCTCATACTTGGCGAGCGAGGTGTCGAGATCGGCCTTTCCGCTTTCCAGGTATGTGACAATCTCTTCGAGCTTCTTCAGCGTCTCTTCGAAAGTGGGGGAGGGTTCGTTCGGCATCTCACTCCTCAACGTCGGTCACGGTAACCTTGATCATCTTGTCTCCCTGACGGACGGCATTGACAACATCCTGACCTTCGAGGACTTTCCCGAAGACCGTGTGTTTGCCGTCGAGCCAGGGGCACGCGACGTGGGTGATGAAGAACTGCGAACCGTTCGTGTTCGGTCCGGCGTTCGCCATCGAGAGGGTTCCCGGCCCGTCGTGGCGGAGTTCCGGCACAAATTCGTCTTCAAATTTGTATCCCGGCCCGCCGGTTCCGTTCCCGATCGGGCATCCGCCCTGGATCATGAAGTCGGCGATCACGCGGTGGAACGTCAGACCGTCGTAGAAGCCCTTTTTGGCGAGTTTTTCAAAGTTGGCGACCGTTTTCGGGGTCTTGTCGGCAAAGAGTTCGAGTTTGATCGTGCCGCGGGGCGTTTCAATCGTGGCGATTTTCATCTGCTGATCTTCCTTTCGTGGATAGAGTAACCGCTGACGGGTAAAGAATGACCCTGTTATTATACCACATTCCGGTCAAAACACACCCCCGGCGCGCCTGAAGCCCGCCGGAATGGTGGTTTGGGTTCAGATTCCCAATGGAGGAAGGGGGCATCCTTTGCGGAGTGAGTTTTTACAGACCGAATTTTAGAAAAAAGGCGATCATTATCACCCTCCGCTTGATTTTTTGTCGGAGACGATGTATTATTGGTCAGGTCGATCCCTTCACCGTTTTCCAAAAAGGCTTCATTGGCGATGCGTAAAATCACGTTCGTCCTCGCGCTTTTTGCTTTTCTCGCGTCGGTTTCGCTTTTCGCGGACGGTCTCGACCAAAACCTCCTCGAACGTCTCAAAAACGAGGGGTGTCCCGCCCTGCGCGCGCGGGGGAAACTTCCGGATAAATTCCATCTGAAGTGGATACATGCGTGGAAAAACGCCTTGTCGTATGAAATGGATTTTTATTCCGACGGAAAATGTTACATTCTGAAAACCAAAGGGCTCCCGTGCGAGGGTGGGCATGTCCGTTCGGAATGCTGGATCAAAAACAAATCCTACTTCTTCTGCGTTTGCAGGAATGATGACAAGCCCTGGGAAATGTTCGGCTGCGGCCGCCTCGATCATCCCGATTATCTGAACGGAAGTGAGATGGCCATGGAAAACTCCCCCTACATGCTGGGGACACGTTCCCTGGCGGAATATATCGAAAGCCCCGATTTCGTGATCACGAAGATCGAATCGGTCTTCGACGAGGGAATTGAAACGGTTCGTTTTGAGTTCGAAAACCGCCCGAAGAGCCCTTCCGGCGATACCGGCGACATCAAGAGCGGAACAATCTCCCTGCTCCCCTCACGGGATTGGGGAATTTCCGAAATGACAATAGACTTCGATTCGGACGGCAGACCCATGCGGTGCGAGACGAGTTTTCAATACGGCGGTGAACCGAACGCGTTCTTTCCGGTCAGAGAACTGCTGGCTCGGGAGATCCGCCTTCCGGACGATCAGTCGAAAGGATACACGCTCGCCTACGGCCATACCATTTTGGAATGCGACGGGGCGGAATGCCCCCGAGCAGAATTTTCCCCGGAGTTCTACGGTCTTCGCAAACCTGTCCTGCTCCTTCCGCCGGGATATTACCTGAGATATGCTCTGGGAGCGATCGGTCTGGCGCTGATCTTTACCGCGCTCCGGTCCAAATGGCGGAAACGCCGTGCCGGAAAGATCGGTACGGAGCAATCCGTTCCGGATGAGGAAAGCTGAGAAAAGACAGATCGTTCCGGTTCGGCCTTTTCCGTTCGAACGGGTCAGCCCGATGTGAGCGCCGCCTTTGTTCGCCGTCCCCTGCCCGAAGAAAAACCCCTGTCTTTCGGACAGGGGGTCCGGCAAAGGAACCGGCGAAAGCGCAGGTTCAGATGAATTTCACGAACTCATCGGTCTTTTTGCTCGCCGCGTGATTCGGGCCGGGGGCGGCGTCGGAGGCGGGGTAACCGATCGGCATCAGGAGAACCGACCGTTCGTTTTTCGGCAGTCCGAACGCCTTTTCAAGCTCGGTGTTCGGGAAGTAGTTGACCCAGCAGGTTCCCAGCCCCAGATCTTCGGCTTCGAGCATCGCGTGCGTTGCGACGATACTCACGTCTTCAACGCCGGCGCGAACACTTGTCTCGAGCGGATTGTTCCATTCCTCGTCGGTGTTGTTGGTAAAAAGAAGAACCGTCGGAGCGCCGAACCGGCAGGGGGTGAGCGCGTCGACTTTGGCGAGGCCTTCCGCGCTTTGAATCACGTAGATCCTCTGCGGCTGCAGATTCTTCGCGGTCGGCGCCACACGCGCGGCTTCCAGAACCAAGTCGAGCTTTTCGCGTTCGATCGGCTTGTTTGCGTACTTTCGGACGGAATACCTTTTTTTGGCCAGTTCGATAAATTCCATGGTCTTTTCCTTTCGTTTTTTAATCCCGTTCGTTCCGCCGATTCATCAGCGCGGCGGCCGGCGGTCTCCATTCATTCGCTCATTATCGCTGAAACAAACCTTCGATTCAACCTCACGGGGCATCCGTTCAATACTCCGGCGGCCCGTTCAG
>ONWH01000053.1 GCA_900321495.1 uncultured Planctomycetota bacterium | reverse complement strand
GCCGAACAGTACCCCGACTCGATCGCCGTCGCCCAACCGGTTAAGCGGGGGCAGAAGACTCTTCGCGACGCCCTGGGAAACCGGCTCTTTGAGACGATCACCTTCGCCGAGCTCGATCGGCGGAGCGATGATGCCGCCGCAGGACTCCGCGCGGCGGGTCTGACGCCGGGTATGAAGATCGTCCTGATGGTCCGGCATGGGATCGACTTTATCGCGCTCGTCTACGCCATCTTCAAAGCGGGCGCGACACTTGTCATGATCGATCCGGGCGGCGGAATGAAACAGGTGGTCGGTTGTCTGCACGCCGTTGACCCGGACGGATTCGCCGCAGTTCCCGCCGTTCAGACAGCCCGCGCTCTGATGGGCCGGACCTTTCCGCACGCCAAACTGAATCTGACGGTCGGGAAGACATGCATTCCCCGCCGCCTGACGATGGCAAGACTCCTCAGGCGGTTCAAAGGCAGCCCGCCAAATCCCGCGGCGGTCTCTCCAGACGATCCGGCGGCGATCATCTTCACCAGCGGCTCGACCGGCCCGGCGAAAGGGGTTCTTTACACCCACCGCGTGATCACCACCCAGGTTGAGGAAATCCGCAAACGATACGGCATTAAACCGGGAACCGTCGACCTGGCGGCGTTCCCCTTCTTCGGGCTCTTCAACGCCGCGATGGGATCCCTGACCGTCATCCCCGACATGGACACCACGCATCCCGGCGCAGCCGACCCGGCGGCGTTCGTCGACGTGGCGAACCAATGGAAAATCACGCAGTCGTTCGCATCCCCGGCGGTCTGGCGGCGAGTGGTCCGTTACTGCCGCGACACGGGAAAAAATATCCCCACCCTGAGACGTGCCATTTCGGCCGGCGCGCCCTTCCCGGCCGACCTCCTTCCCGATTTTCTGGCGATCCTTCATCCCGAAGGGGACATCTTTACACCGTACGGCGCAACCGAATCGCTTCCCGCCGCTTCAATCGGCGCACGGGAAATTCTCGCCGAAACCGCACAGCTATCACGGCAGGGAAAAGGGACCTGTGTCGGCAAACCGTTCGAACAGATCACGTGGCGGGTCATTCCAATCTCCGACGGGCCGATCGAACGGCTCGAATCGGTCACATCCCTCCCGCCGGGCGAGATCGGCGAACTGGCGCTGACCGGCCCGCAGGTTACGCGTGAATACGTTACACAGACGGAAGCGAACCGTTACGCCAAAATCCGGGACGGGCAGGGCCGGATCTGGCATCGAATCGGCGACGTCGGCTGGCTCGACGCGCAGAACCGATTCAGGTTCTGCGGCCGGAAAGCGCACCGGGTCGAAACGCCCGAAGGCCCGCTTTTTTCCGTACCGTGTGAAGCGATTCTGAACCAGCATCCCGACCTGGCCCGCACCGCGCTGGCGGGAATCCCCTCCGCCGTACCGGGATACCGCGAGCCGGTCATCTTTCTCGAACCGAAACCGGAAAAATTCCCCCGCACCGAATCTGAAAAGAGGGTTCTCATCGACTCGGTCCGTACCATGGCGGCGGCTTCACCGGTCACGCAGAGGATCGGAAATTTTCTCATCATGGCACAGTTCCCGGTCGACGTACGGCACAACGCGAAGATCAACCGTGAGAAACTTTCTGAAATCGCGGCAAAAACGCTTGCCGCACGGCAATCGTAAAAGGACTTGAAAAAGCCGATTCCCGGGATGTGGTTCACTCCTGCGGGATCGCTGTCACAACACTCGTTTTCACTCCGCGGCGGAGCGGACGCAGGACGGGCCGAACGCCATCCATCGCGGCTTTTTCCGGATCGGAAAGGAGCGAAATGTCGCGCCAGGAGAACGTTCCCGCCGCTGGATGATAAGCTCCGACAAGTTCAAGCCCCGACTGCGGCGGAGTTGCAATTTTGTCATACATCGGCGCCTCCTCAAACTCTCCCGGCCCGTCAGCCGCCTGTTCGGAGTCCGGCTCAATCACGGCGGGGAGAAGTTCCTTCTCTGCGAAGTTATCGTTATTTTCCGGCGGCGGGAGACAGTTCTCCACCGACTGCGGCGTACGGAGAGTCGGCTTCGGATGAAGAACAGGATAGTAGTGAAACAGGAGCGCCGCGGCGATTGCGGCGCAGACAAACGGCAGGAAAACCCCGCGTTTCTTTTCGGCCGGTTCCTCGGATCTGACTTCTTCCCTCCTGATCACGATCGGCTCAGCCGGCGCGCGAAGTTCGATCGGCTGCGGTGTTCCGCTCCGGCGCGGCACGGGATCCGAAACGCGCGACTCGAACCGCGAAAGCTCATCATATGCCCGGTCCGGGGCGGCTTTCGGTTCTTTTCGGGAATGAAAAAAGGACGTCAAAATCCCCGATTTCCGGCGAGTCGGCGAGAGGTTTTTTTCACGCGAAGATTCCCCGACCTGATAGGCGCGTTGCCGGCATGATTTCGGCGCGCTGGTCGGCTCTTCCTGAAAGAGACGCAGAATCTGCGCGGTCGACACCGCCTCGTTCATCAGAATATCGGAATCCCGGCATGCTTCTTCGTAGCGGCGCTGATAATCGCTCTGAGCCGAAGGCTCGTCGAAATAACCGGCAATAAGATTCGGATCGGGAAACGAGGTATCGAACGGATCCGCAGCGTCAAGTTCGGAAGAGTCGGCCGCCGCGTCGATTCTGGCACAAAGCCGCCGCAGATCTTCACCGCCGCCGAAATGTTCAAAGAGCTTCTGACGCTGCTGCGGATTATCGCGGCATCCCGCCAGTGCCAGCCCTTTGTGAAACAGAAAACTCATTGTCTCCCAACCCCGAACGATACAACCGAAAGCGGAAACGTCCGCTCCGAAGCGCGTTTCACCGGAAATCACCGGAATGGTTCGGCGAACGGCACTCCCGCCGCGGTCCGCCTGGCGCCCTTGATTCTTCCCCATCATCGTCTTTTTTGCCGGACGAATCAACGGTAATTTTCCGGCGGCACGGGACGGGGGAAAAGAGGAAATCCGCAGCCGAAAACGACATACCATGGAGAAACGGGCGTCCACCGCTCCGGCTTTCCGGAACAGACCTGCGAGAAAGGGGCGTCGGCTCTCCAAAAGCGTCCGGACCGCATAAACAATACAGATTACCGTTTCAAATCACAGTGCCGCCCACTGGATAAGACTCTATGCAATTTCAGCAGGAAACGGGATCACGTCATCAATTCGTTTCAGCCCGAGCCGAAGCATCAGGAGACGGTCAACCCCCAGCGCGCATCCGCTTGATTTCGGAAGCCCCGCATCCATCGCCGCCAGGAGCCGGCTCTCGGTCGGCAGTTCCGCCGCCCCCCGCACGCGGCGCGTAGCGGCATTTTCGGCGATCCGTGCCCGCAAAATCGCCGAATCGGTCAGTTCATCATATCCGTTCGCCAGCTCGGTCCCGTCGGCGAAAAGTTCGAAACGCCGGGTTATCTCGTGCGCCCCGCCGTCGGAATCGAGCGGCGCGCCGACTTTCGCCAGCTGCGCCTGCCCGACCGGATAGTCGCAGACAACCACCGGCGCGTCCCGTCCAAGCCCCGGCTGAACCGTCTCTTCGAAAAGGTAGTCGATCCAGTCGTCGGCGGACGCCGGAGTTTCGCCGTTCAGATAACTTTCGGGATAATTCGGCGCCAGACGGTCCGCGGCAGCGCGGAGTTCTTCGACTTCCGCCCCGTGCGGGTTCACCCCCGTCCTCTCCCGAAAAAGGGATCCGAACGAACGCCATGTGACATCCGCTCCGTCCGGCACGGGGAGAAACGCCCGAGCCAGTTCGGAAAGAAGAGCGATTCCTTCCTGATACCCGTCTCCGACACGATACCATTCGAGGATTGTAAATTCGACGTTGTGCAACGGTCCGCGGTCACCCTGACGGAATGCGGGCGTGATTTCGTAGATCTGTCGGCATCCCGCAGCCAGGAGCCGTTTGAGCGCGAATTCCGGCGACGTCTGAAGATAGAACGTCTCTCCGCCGATGGGAACCGCGATCGGGTCAATGTATCGGTCAACCAGGACATCATGCGAAAGAACCGGCGTCTGCACTTCAAAAAAGCCGCGGGAATCAAAAAATTCGCGCAATCCCCTCAAAAGGACGGCGCGTTCTTTAAGCGTCTCAACCGAAGACAGCGGTAAAAAATCAAGACGGCGGCGATTCATCGGTCAATAACAGTTTCAGGTTGGTGGAAGAAAACGGGAAAAGCGGAATTCAGGCCAAAAAAAGGAGGTAACCGCGGGCATTTCAGCCCCGATTACCTCTCAGGCTTCAAAACTTCCCATTCGACTGTCTCCTAGTAGGGAAAAAACTACAGTCAGCGAGGGAAACGGTCAGTTCCTTACACGAAGAATGCTCGATGCGGCAGTGTTGAACGAAACACGATCTTCCGGATGCCAGAGGGGAAGGCCTTTGCGAATACGTTCGGAAAGGACTTCAACCTTAGCGGAAGAGCCGGCGGGAGCATCGGTCGGGCAGAACTCATCAGTGATGGTGGGTTCGAAATTTTCGTCGTGACCGGTTTCCAGAATCGCATCAAAAACGTTACGGATCATTGTTGCACTCTCCTTTCTTAGAGCGCTGAGGCTTAGATAGACATTAACGAAACTTATCCTACTTTCAGCCGACTTTATCCTCCCCCTTCCCTTAGAAACGGGCGCCTGAAAATTCGCGCCGCGGTTATAAGGCCCATAAGGGATCGGACGAAACCGACCAGCATTTAGCCATTGTAGTGTACGGGGAAAATAGGTCAAGAGCCCGAAACGCCGTTTTTCAGAAAATTTTTCTTTCACAAACAACAGACCCCTTAAAAACAAGGATAAAATGCCAAAAAAATTTTTTAAAATTTTTAAAAACAGCCGGGGAGATTTGAAGAAAATTTGCCGGTTCCGCAAATCTGGCGGAAATTGCGTCGAAAAACGTGAAAGGGTTTTTCGCTCTTTTTTACCCGCCGATCCCACGAATCGGGCTCAAAAATATCCGCGAAAGAAAGAACGATAATCGGCTCCAAACAGCCGATTTTGCTTATGGTAACCCGATCTCCGGAAAAGAGTGACGGAAGCCCCGTAACAGAAAACTTATTTTTTCCCGAGTGCGCGCTGAACGCGGAAAAAGTCGCGCAGCATGGCATGACACTCCTCCGCCAGGACGTCCGCAACGACCTCGCAGCGATGGTTCAGCCGCGGATCCTCTAAAAGGCGGTAGAGAGTCCGAACCGCACCCGCCTTGTAGTCGGCGGTCCCGTAGACTACCCGGCCGATCCGGGCCGAAAGGATCGCCCCGGCGCACATTGGGCACGGCTCCATCGTCACATAAAGTGCGGCGTCCTCAACACGCCATGACGGGAACAATTTCGCCGCCTGCCGTATCGCCAGAATTTCGGCATGCGCGGTCGGATCGCGGTCAGACTCTTTTCGGTTATGCGCACGGGCGATAATCTCATCGCCGCGGACGATCACCGCGCCGATCGGGACTTCTCCCTCCTCGGCGGCCAGCCGCGCCTCGGCTAGTGCCTCACGCATAAAGAGGATATCACGATCCGCCGGGGCAGTCATCATCCGAACCTCTGGTCTGTTTCGGGAGAACATCAGATCGCTTGCAATAACTGGGATGCCGCCTATAATGGCGGTGTCGCCGCCCGCTGAGCGGCGCTTTTTATCCCGTTCCGATCCTTAAACTCGGGAAGATTCTCCATGAACGCTCCCCTTTATTCCATCCTTCTGGACAGTAAGGACCTGACCTTTACCGCCCGCCATTTTATCACACTCTCTTTGCCCGAAAAAGGGATCACCGTCGAACCGGTTCACGAACATGAGTTCCGTGTCACGGCGCAGATCCGCGGCAGTCTGAACGATGAGGGGCTCCTCATTGATTTCCATACGGCACAGGCGCTTCTGAAAGAAATCCTCAGCGAATGCCGGGGGAAATATTTCCTCGCGAGCCGGCAGAAGGGGGTCAGGTTCGCAAATGACCCAGGTCACTACCGTTTTTGGAGCTCCGGCGAGTCGGCCGGAAAGTGCAGCGAGATCGCTGCGGTTCCCCACTCAGAGGGGATTCTGCTCGATGCGGCCAACGCCAGCGCCGAAATGATTGCGCTCTATCTTGCGCAAACCTATTGCGGCAAGCTCGTCGACTTGGGTCTGATCGCGTCCGACCCGAACGAACGCCTTCTCACTCTGACGCTCGAAGAATACCCCGGAATGAAGGCGGTGGTGACCCTCTGAGAATCCCCCTTCCATTTCGGCCGAAATCTGCTATAATGACCGCGAGTTCGGTGGGGGTGCGGTTTCGCACCCCGTTTCATTTCACCGGCGCATCGGCGGGTCTGCCCGCCGCCGGGGCATGGCGCAGTCTGGTTTAGCGCGTTTGACTGGGGGTCAAAAGGTCGCTGGTTCGAATCCAGTTGCCCCGATTAGAAGCCGCGAAAAGGGTCGTTCCCTTTTCGCGGCTTTTTATTTGTCATCCGGAAACAAGTTGGCTCGTCTGTTTCAGGTATTTAGCCGGAATCGGAGTACGGAGTTTCCAGATCACGTCCATCGGCTTGGAACCTTTATGTTCGACATAATCGGCGAGTCCCAGAAAAGTATAGGGGGCGACGTTCCCATATTGGTCCCTTTTGTTCTCGCGGACAAAGATCATCACGTGCGTTTTATCACGCGGCTGGTTGATGTACCGCTGCCCCGCCTTACTCTTTTCGGCGGTCGTGCTCTGGCTCTGCCAGTGGAACAGCTCGCTGTTGATCGAATAATCGTTGTACATTGTCGTCGGGGAATAGTCAGCATCTGATTTATTCAGAGTGACGAAGAGAATATCGGTCTTCTTCTCCTCCAAATATTTCACCCCTTCGCGAACCGAACTCGGTTTCATAAAATCGAGCGCGACCAAAATCTGGTCACGGGAATAACAGCAATGAACGTCGAGCGGACACGTGTAGTCGACGTCTGCCGTTTCGTCGATAAAATCGATCCCGTCATATTGGTAATTCAGCAGATCAATGATTTCTTTGAGCATATTCGGAGAACGGGCGATTTTGCGAAAACCTTCCATCCGATCGTGAAATCCGCATTCTTCATACGATTTCTGCCAGATCGTAAACTGGAGCATATTCCACATTTTTTGCTGAAGCTCGTTGTATGCGGTCGATTGGTTGGCTACGGTCGGCAGGTACTGGCGGACGAACTCGATCAGACGGCGCGAGTCGATGTTCGCCAGCCGCGGGAGCGCCTTGGTCACGTCGTCCTCGACTTCTTCCTCGAAATCGTCAATGATCCCGGCATTGGCGCAAAGCCGCGCGAAACTGCGCTTTGTCTTGTAAATCGAATGAGGATCTAGATTATAATACTTCAGGAATCGGGCGAAGGTCAGATCCTTACCGCTGTCCTCTTTAAATGTTTTGAGATTCTCAACAATCCCCTTTTGACCGCGCAGAGCCTTTTCGATATTCTCAAGAATGTAACTTCGAGCCTGTTTTTCGAGCTTGATATAGCACCCTTTCGGCAAAAGGGGGAAATCCTTTTCAATCTCTTTTTTCACGCTTCGGTGTCCGTTGCCCAACAGCGCGGCGAATTTCGACGCGAAGTTATATTTTGCGTGCGCCTGCCCGATAAAGTCGAGCACCGTCAGACACTCTTTCCCTTCGGCAAGACGCAAGCCGCGGCCGAGCTGCTGTAAAAAAACCGTCAGACTTTCGGTCGGGCGAAGGAACATCACCGTGTTGATTTTCGGAATATCGACCCCCTCATTGTAGAGGTCAACCGTGAAGATAAACCGAATCTTTCCCCCCTCCAAATTCGTCTGTGCAGATTCGCGTTCGCCACGCGGGCTCTCCGAAGTCAGAGCCAGGGAGGGGATTCCAGCCCTCTCGAACTTGCTCGCCATGTACCGGGCGTGTTCTTTTGATACGCAGAATCCCAAGCCTTTCACGTCAT